>JAHEEH010000098.1 GCA_024640835.1 Bacteroidota bacterium | reverse complement strand
GCTCGATCGCGGACTCCGGACGCCTCACGTAGAGCTGAACGACTTCCTCCCCCATCCGGTCGCCCGTGTTCGTCACGTCCACACTGACGGTGACACGGTCCCCGGCGGAGAGGGTGGCCCGATCGAATTGAAGATTTTCGTATCCGAAACTCGTATAACTCAGGCCGTGCCCGAACGCGTACAGGGGCTCGCCCTCAAAGAAGCGGTAGGTCCGCCCCGTCATCGCGTAGTCGTCGAAGGGGGGTAGATCGCCCAGACTCCTGTAGAACGTGACGGGAAGCCGGCCGGCCGGGTTGTAGTCCCCGAAGAGCACGTCGGCGATGGCGGAGCCCGCCGCCTGGCCCGGATACCACGCTTCCAGGATTGCGCCCACGTTGCGATCGGCCCAGTTCACAGCGAGCGCGCTTCCGTTCAGGAGCACGACGACCGTCGGCTTTCCGGTCGACACGACCGCCTCGAGAAGACGCTGCTGCGCTGCGGGCAGCGCTATGTCCGTCCGGTCGCCGCCCGCGAAGCCCTCCACCTCGACGCGCATCTCTTCGCCCTCGAGCCGGGGCGTCAGGCCCAGGAACATCACGACGGCATCCGCCGCCCGGGCCGCTTCGACGGCTTCGGTCAGCAGACCGTCCACCGGCGCTGCCCACACGAGCTGCACCATCGCATCGCCGTACGACTCGGACGCTTCCACCATGATGGGGTATTCCCGGCCCGCCTCCAGCTCGACGGGGGGCCCGGCGACCACGCGCGGGTCGCCCAGTTCATTCCGGTAATTGTAGCGGGAGCCCAGGAGCACGCTGTCCGCGAACGTCACCTCGAAAGCCATGGTCGCGACCACCCCGATCTGGTAGGACCCCGACTTCGACGGACGCAGCACGCCCGTCCACCGCACTCCGAAATCGTCTTCGTCCAGATCCGCCAGGGGTGCGCCGTCCACCCAGTTCTCGTCGACCCCGGTCACCGATCCCCGGTAGACCGGATCGCCCTCCCGGGCCCGGTTCGCGTAATACTCCACCTGCAGGCCCGGGGCCCCCTCCGACGTGAAGAGCGCCGCTGCGGGAACGACCTCGAAGACGGGAAAGCCGTCCGCCGGGTCCGATCCTCTCGCGAACACCACCCGCGTATCCGGCGACACGGCCTCCCGGATCCCCCGGAGCGGCGTGACGACGTCCGAGGGCGTGCCGTTGTAGTTGCCCAGCAGCATGAGCCATTCGTCCGAATTCGGCCCCACGACGGCAATCGATCCGAGGTCCTTGCGGAGCGGGAGCACGCCGTCATTCTTCAGGAGCACCATGGACTTCCGGGTCACCTCGCGCGCCAGCTCGCGGTGGGACGGCCGGTCCAGCACGTCATACGGTATGCGCGCGTACGCCACCCGGTCCGGCGGATCGAACATCCCCAGCCGGAAGCGGGCCCGAAACAGACGCTTCACGGCCGTGTCGATCTCCGACTCGCCGATCAGTCCCTGCTCGACGGCCCCGACGAGTGACGGAAACGCCTCCGTGCCGCAATCCAGATCGGTTCCACTCTTCACCGCCATGGCCGACGCCTCCTCGGGCGTCTCGACGACCTTGTGGTATTCGTAGAAGTCGGAAATCGCCCAGCAGTCGGACACGACGTAGCCATCGAATTTCCACTCGCCGCGCAGGATATCCTTCAGCAGGAGGTCGCTCCCACAGGCCGGATCACCGAACAGGCGGTTGTAGGCACACATGAGCGAGTACGCCCCGGCCTCCCGGATACCGACCTCGAAATGCGGCAGGTACGTCTCGCGCAGATCCCGCTCCGAAACGACGGCATCGAAGGTGTGCCGGTCGGGCTCCGGCCCGCTGTGCACGGCGAAGTGCTTGACGGTGGCTACCGTCTTCAGGTACTCCGGGTCGTCGCCCTGCAGCCCGCGAATGAACGGCACCGCGATGCGACCCGTGAGGTAGGGATCCTCCCCGTACGTCTCCTGTCCACGTCCCCACCGCGGATCGCGGAAGATGTTGATGTTGGGCGACCAGATCGTGAGGCCCTGGTACCGCAGGCGGGAACCACGCCGGACGTATTCGTGGTGCTTGGCCCGCGCCTCGTCCGAGATGACGGTCGCCATCCGGAAGATCGCGTCCTCGTCCCACGTCGCGGCCAGTCCCACGGCCTGGGGGAACGACGTGGCGAGCCCCGACCGCGCGTACCCGTGCAGCGCCTCGTTCCACCAGTTGTATTCGGGGATGCCCAGCCGCTCGATGGCCGGAGCCTGGTCGTTCATCTGCATGACCTTCTCCTCGAGCGTCATGCGGGAAACCAGGTCGTCGACCCGCCGATCCACGGGCAGATCGGGGTTCTGCCAGTCGGGGCCGGACTGACAGCTGGCCAGAACGAGCAGGGTGGCAACGAGACGGAGCGATCTGCTCATGGTGCGCTGCGGATGGGTTTCGGTGGCGGCCGCCCGGGTGGTCGCGACGGCATCGTGTGCCAAGAGTATCGCGCCGCGGCGACAGATGTACCCCACCTGGCCCGAAGAGCGGTGCGAAGACTGGCCGAATAAGGAATTCCGCGGAGCCCGCAAACCCGACCCGGGCTATTCGATGCGCGCCATCTGGCGCGTGACAACGAGATCCCCGACCCGCAGCCGGGCGAGGTAGATCCCGGTCGGAGCTCGACCTGCCCGGAAGGAGACCGAGTGCACGCCGGCATCCAGATTCCCGTCGACCAGCGTGGCGACGCGTCGCCCGAGCAGATCGAAGACCTCGAGCGTGACATCCGATCTCGCGGGGAGCGTAAACGCAACTTCCGTATCCGACATGAACGGATTCGGGTAGTTCTGCGAGAGAGCCGGCGCGGCCAGGGCCGGCGTGTCCTCAACCGACGTCCCGGTCGTGTACGTGACGGTGAGCGTCGGACGAAAGCCGGGAGAGGAGTTTTCGCGGCTGTCGAAACGCTTGGCGGACTTGAGACCCGAGCCCCCGACCAGGATCCATCCGTCGTTCTCGTGGGTTCCGTCCACCCACGACTGCACGTCCGCGATCGTGCCTGCGGACGACCATTCGTAGATGCCGACCTGGTCGACGACGACCGAGGCGGTTGCGGTGGGTTCGAAATCGCCGCCGCCGGTCGCCCAGGCCGTCGTGTCGAAAAGACGGTGGGTCCACGTGGCGTCGCCGGACGTTGCCGACGCGCCGGTTCCCTCGTTCGCCGTGGCGTCGGACGCCCCTTCTCCCCAACCCTGGAGAACCCGGTGGATACTCACCTCTTCGCCCGCCACGATCGTCCTCGACATGTGCAGCGCCAGCGTGGCATTCGTGACCGTGGCCGAGACAGGGATCGACGCGAAGTCGAATTGCACCAGCGCGCGCCGCTCCTTGTCCAGCGCCGTGGTGCCGGCAAAGAGGTAGCTGCCGGCCCCGTTTGCAAGGTCGCCGGACTCCTCGTAGATGGACGTGTCCTGAATCGGGCCGAGAATGACGTGCTCCTGCGCCGCGACGGACGAAGACACGAGGAGGGCGACCAGCGCCAGGGTAGCGAAGCGCATGGAGGGGCGTTGATGGTTGCAGAGTCAGCCCCGCTTTCCGGCTGATCGCCGGACGGGGCACCGATCGGCAGACACGACGAACATCGGCCCGCCGCACGTTCCGGACGAGGATCGGCGTCATGCGGTGTCTGAACAGACGCCGTCCACAGGCCGATCGCACGGCCACCCCGCGCGGGATTGCCCCTCACGGAGTGGCCGCGAAGGCGACTATGACGTCACGAGCTCCAGGGCGGCACGACGCCATTCACGCGCAGGTACGCAATCAGCTGGCCGACGTGCTCGCTCGTGTGCCCCGCCAGGAAGTACATGAACGCCTGGCCCGATCCGGACATGCCGAACCACTCCATGCCGTTCGCGAGCTTCTCGTCGGACAGGCCCGCCGCGCATGAGCGGAGGTGCTCGAAGGAGCCTGCGATCCGGCTCTGGATCACGGCCACATCCGTCACCGTGTCGTACGCCTGCATGTCACCGAAGGAGTGCGGAGCATCCGCAGCTTCCGGCACCGCGCAGCCGATCATCGTCGGGAGGAAGTAGTTGGCACCGGCCACGTGATTGAGCACTTCCGCTGACGAACGGACACCCTCGCCCGGGCGCCACGCCAGCTGGTCGGCGTTCAGCGCACCGGCCATCGCGGCCAGCTTGGACTCGGAGGCGGAGTAGTCCGCGGCGAGCTCGGTTCGAACGTCCTGGGCCAGGACGGTCTGCCCGGTGAGGAGGACGAGGGCGAGCAGCGTGAGGACTTTCTTCATGGGGATGAACCGGTTAAGAGGATAGCAGGCTTCCAAGATCGCCCCTCGGGAGCCTATTCCACAAGGGCTGCGTGGACGGGACTCGACCAAGCTTCACGGTGCCCCAGGCCGCCCATCGGTACACTGGGGCAGGCGCAACCAGAAGACCGAGCATCGCCCGTGATCCGCCCGACGATCCTCCTCGCCCTCGTTCTCAGGCTCCTCTTCCCGGCCAGCGTCGCGCAGGCGCAGCCGATCACGGACGGCTTCCCGTTCTACATGCCGCCTGCCGATTCGGCGACCCGGGCCTTTCTTCCGCACTTTCCGGTCCACGAGATCGGCGACGCGGACTTCGTGTCGGCGGTCGGACACCAGTTCTACAGGCACGGTGAACCCATCCGCTTCTGGGGCGCCAACATGGTCGCGGACGGGGCCTTCCCGATGCCGTCCCAGACGAACATGATCGTCCCCCGGATGCGGAAGATGGGCCTGAACCTCGTCCGGTTCCACCACATCGACAACCCGTGGAGCACGTACAGCCTGGTGAAGGGCGCAAGCACCCGGCAACTGGACCCCACGCTGCTCGATCGGATGGAGTACCTCATCTTCAAGCTGAAGAAGGAGGGCATCCATGTGAACATGAACCTGCACGTCTCCCGCACCTTCACCGAGGCGGACGGCGTGGCGGGCGCCGATTCCATCGTGGACTTCGGCAAGGGCGTGACCCTCTTCGATCCGTACCTGATCCAGCTGCAGAAGGAGTATGCCCAGCAGTTGCTCGGCCACGTGAATCCGTACACGGGACGGGCGCTTGCCCAGGATCCCGTCCTCGCCATGGTCGAGATCGCGAACGAGAACTCGCTGTACTACCTGTGGAGGAACGGATCGCTCCAGGGATTCCCGCGTGGAGGCAAGCTGATCGCGCGTCACGTGTCCATGCTCGACAACCTGTGGACCCAGTGGTTGGGAGAGCGCTACGCGTCGACGGAGGCCCTGGCGATCGCCTGGGGCTCCGATGCCCAGGGGGAGGGCGCCGACGTGATCGTGGACGGCGGCTTCGAAGCGTCGGTCGGCGGCAGGTGGCAGCTGGAGCAGCACGGAGGCGCGGTGGCCTCGGTCGCCCAGGACCTGGCGATGCCCTACGAGGGCACGAAGGCCGCGCGGGTCACCGTCACCACCGTGGGCACGGAGGACTGGCGCGTCCAGTTCAAGCAGATCGGGATGTCGGTGCAGAAGGACACGACCTACACGGTCCGCTTCGCGCTCCGGGCCGAGCACGAGCGCTCGATCCCCGTCGGGATCCAGCTGAACGTGGACCCCTGGACGGTCTACAGCAGCTACGCCGCGGCTGCCGGAGCCACCTGGAGGACGTTCGAGTTCACGTTCACGGCACCCGCCACCGTCGTCGGCGACTTGCGCCTGTCGTTCACGGCGGGGGCCGAGACGGGAAGCCTCTGGCTGGACGCCGTGTCCGTGCGCCGCGCGGGACGCGCGGGCCTGGACGAGGGGGAGACGCTCGAGGCCGGGACCGTAAGGCGACTGCCCTACTCGGACGTGTTGAAATACTCGACGGCCCGGCTGCACGACACGACCGAGTTCCTGGTCGACCTGCAGAACCGGTACTACGACGAGATGGCCGCATTCCTGAAGAACGACCTGGGGGTGCAGGTGCCGATCACGGGCACCAACTGGAACTTCGGGATCGTGGACCTGGCCGTGCAGTCGCGCATGGACTACGTGGACAACCACTCGTACTGGGACCACCCCAGTTTCCCGAACGAGCCGTGGTCGAGCACCGACTGGACCATCAGCAATACGCCCATGGTCCGCGCGACGGACGGCGGCACGATATCGCGCCTCATGGCAGGCATCGCCCCCGCCGACAAGCCGTACACGATCTCCGAGTACAACCACGCCTTCCCGAACCGGTACCAGGCGGAAGGCGTGCTCGCCCTCGGCGCCTACGCGTCGTTCCAGGACGTGGACGGCATCATGTTCTTCGACTACAACGGGTCGACCGACTGGACCACCGATCGCATCGCGAGCTACTTCAGCATCCACCGGAATCCCGCGATGATGTCGCTCATGCCGTCCGTCGCCTACGCGTACCGGAACGGGCTCATCCGGGAAGCCTACATGTCGTACGTCGCCGAGTACAGCCGCGACGACGTGCTCGGCTACCCGGCCCTCGGCGGCAACGCGTGGGAAGGGCCGTGGATGTTCCCGCGGCAGCTCGCCCTCGAGCACCGGATCGTGACCGGCTCGTACGACGCCCCCGAGTCCAACGTCGGCAGTTTCCCCGCGGCCCCGACCCCGCCGTTCGAGAGCTCCACCGGTGAGATCCGTTGGGACACCGATGGGCTGCTCTCGGTCAACTCCTGGGCCTTCGCGGGAGTGACGGGCTTCCTGCAGGATTACATCGGCGCCGAGCTGGCCGGTTATGCGGTGCTCGAAAGCGCGAACGGATTCGGAACGCTCACCTGGGTAAACCTCGACGGGGAGCCCCCTGTCTACTCTGGCAGATCGCTCTTCACACTCTCGTCGACCGCACAGAACACAGGCATGGGGTGGGACGGCACTACGACCGTCCATAACAACTGGGGCTCGCCGCCGACCCTGATGCAGCCGCTCCGGGTAGAACTCCTCCTCCCCTTCTTCGTCACGTCGGGGAAAGCGGAGTCCGCGGAGGCCCCGCTGCTCCACGCGCTGGACGCGACGGGGGAAATCACCCGGACC
>JAHEEH010000097.1:1917-6980 GCA_024640835.1 Bacteroidota bacterium | reverse complement strand
CCGAAGGGGTTGTGCACCGCCAGGAGCTCGGGCACGTAATCGGTGATGGCGTCGTCCAGCGACACCAGCCCGCGGTCCCGAAGCTGCATGAGCGCGATGGCGGTGAACGTCTTGGTGATCGAGCCCCATTGGTAGACGGTATGCTCGTCGACCGGCCGGGCGGTCGCCCGGTCCGCATCACCGACCGGCTCCATCGCCACGATCCGGCCGCCATGGACGAAGGCGAGCGATGCCCCGACGACCCCTTCACCCGTCACCTGCTCCCGGAATGCGGACGCCACGGAAGTCCACGCCGCGTCGAAGGCGGGCGGCACCTGCGCGGCCGAGGAGGAAACGAGGACTGAGAGCGGGAGAAGGGCGAGCGCAATGCGTGTGATCATGGCAGGGGCTGTGCATACCGTGCGAAAAGGTACGATTCCGCCGCGGATGGACCCGGGCACCACGAAGGAGTCCTGTCCGCCGGGCCGTATACTTCGCCGATTGCCGGCAAACGGGAAAGAGGCAGGGCAGATGAGATATCGCAGGTTCGGGCGCACGGGCTGGGAAGTCAGCGAGATCGGGTACGGGATGTGGGGCATGGGCGGGTGGACGGGCTCCGATGACGAACTGTCCGTGGCGGCACTTCATCGGGCCGTGGAACTGGGCTGCAACTTCTTCGACACGGCCTATGCCTACGGAGAGGGTCGCTCGGAACGTCTCCTCGGCGAGCTGCTGCGCTCCCATCCGGAAAAACGCCTGTACACCGCCTCCAAGATTCCGCCGAAGAACCGGAAGTGGCCGAGCCGCAGGGGCTTCGCGCTGGACGACTGCTTTCCGCCCGACCACATCCGGAAGTGCGTCGAGGGGAGCCTCGAGCACGCGGGTGTGGGGTCTTTCGATCTGATGCAGTTCCACGTGTGGGAGGACGACTGGATCGAGGACGACCGCTGGGTTCACGTGATGGACGACCTCAAGCGGGAGGGCATCATCCGGGCCGTGGGCATCAGCCTGAACCGGTGGGAGCCGTGGAACGGCATACGGGCCGTACGCGCCGGCCTGGTGGATGCGGTGCAGGTCATCTACAACCTGTTCGACCAGGCCCCGGAGGACGAGTTGTTTCCCGCCTGTCGCGAAATGGACGTCGCCGTCATCGCCCGTGTGCCGTTCGACGAGGGGACCCTCACCGGCACGATCACTCGAGAATCGACGTGGCCGGCGGGAGACTGGCGCAACCTCTATTTCGTGCCGGAGAACCTGATCCCGTCGGTCGAGCGGGCCGAGCGGCTGGCCGCGGACCTGCCCGTGGGGTTGTCCATGCCCGATGCCGCACTGCGCTTCATCCTGGAGGAGGAATCGGTGTCCACCGTCATCCCGGGGATGCGCAGCCTGCGGCACGTGGAATCGAACTGCGCGACCTCCGACGAGCCCGCCCTGACGGACGATGTGGTCGAGATGCTGCGCGGTCACCGATGGAACCGCGTACCGACGCCCTGGTCCTTCTGAACGCATGACCGTGCTGCAGACCCTCCGCATGGTGCTCACTCTGGGCAAGGGGCTCAGGGTCGGCATTCCCGACGCCGCCGGGTCGGACGATCCGATCCGCCTCTTCGGAGAATGGTACCGGGCGGCGGAACGGGCCGGCCTGGCCCTGCCGGAGGCCATGGCGCTCGCTACCGCCACTCCCGACGGTCGTCCGTCGGCGCGCATGGTGCTCCTGAAAGCGTTCGGGAACGACGGATTCGTGTTTTACACGAACTACGGAAGCCGCAAGGCGGCGGAACTCGAGGCGAATCCGAGGGGCGCGCTCGTCGTCCACTGGGCCGTGCTGCAGCGGCAGGTTCGGATCGAGGGCCCGTTGGAGCGCGTCGACCACGAGACGTCCGCATCGTACTTCGCGACACGTTCCCGTGGGAGCAGGATCGGGGCGTGGGCTTCGCACCAGAGCATGCCCATGGCCGGGCGCGCCGGCCTGGAGGAGCGGGTGAGGGAGGTGGAGCGGCGCTTCGAGGGCGAGGATATCCCGCTCCCTCCGTTCTGGGGCGGATACCGGCTCCGACCCGAGTCGATCGAGTTCTGGCAGGGAAGGCCGGACCGGCTGCACGACCGGTTGAGATTCCACGCGGGAGAAGGAGGCTGGGAGGCTACGCGGCTGCAGCCCTGACGGGCCGAGCGCGGATCGCGCCTGGCATGGCGACGAACAACGAAAGAGGGCTCGCGTTTAACTGCGGCTCTGTTTTTCGTAATGGCCCCCCTTGATGCCGGATAAGCTCGCCCGACGCCTGCAGGATGCCCGGAGGTTCGTGCTCACCACGCACGAACGTCCGGACGGCGATGCCGTAGGCTCCGAGATCGCGATGGCCCTGTACCTGCGCGGCCTGGGGAAGGAGGTCCACGTGCTCAACACGGACCCGGCGCCCCATACCATGGAGTGGCTTCCCGGAGCGGAACTCCTCACCGTCTTCGATGGCTCCATGGAGCAGCGGGAGGCCATCGCGGCAGCCGACGTGATCCTGGTCCTGGACACGAATGCCGAGCATCGTCTCGGCCGTGTGGGCCCGTCCGTCCGGTCCAGTGGCGCGCATACGGTCATGGTGGATCACCACACCGGGCCCGAGACCTGGTTCGATTCTACCTACCGGCGCGAGAGCGCTTCGTCGACCGGGCAGCTCGTCTACGAGATCATCTGTGCGGACGGTGCCGACCGCATCGATTCGGCCATCGCGTCCGCGCTGTACGTCGCCATCATGACGGACACCGGGTCGTTCCGGTTTTCGAACGTGACGCCGGAGGTTCACCGCGTCGTGGCCGATCTTCTCGAGCGCGGCCGCCTCGAGCCGTCCATCCTGCATGCCGAAGTCTTCGACAAGCGTTCGCCCGAGGGGCTCCGACTCCTCAGCCGGGTGTTGCAGACGCTTGCCCTGGGGCACGACCGCCAGGTGGCCTGGATGGTGGTCACGCCGAGGATGCTCAAGGAGACCGGCTCGTCGATCGAGGAAACCGAGGGCTTCGTGAACTGGGGACTCTCGATCGAGGGGGTCCGCGTGTCCATGCTCTTCACCGAGACCGAGCGCGGCACCAAGGTGAGTTTCCGCTCCAAGGGAGAGTGGACCGTGCACCGCTGGGCGCAGGCCCTCGGTGGCGGGGGTCATCCCAACGCGTCCGGGGCGTTCGTGCGAAAGCCGCTCGACGAGACCGTCGAGCGGGTGGTGGCGCAGGCTCCCCGGTACCTGGACCTGGAGGTGGCAACGGACGATCCCGACCCCGTCTCGGACGAGGACGAGGCCTACCTGGCCGCCCTGCTCAATCTACAGAACCGCGAACCGCGACAATGAAAGTATCTGTCACGACCATATCGGTCGCCGAACTCGACGTGGACCTGCTCCTCATCCCGCGCACGCGCGAGCAGGCGGACGGGACCATGGCCGACCTGGCCGCCGGCTTCGGCGGCTCCGTGCGCCGTTCCGCCCCCGACTTCACGGGCGACCCGGACAACTCGTTGCTCCTCTACCCGGAGACGGGATCTGCCCGCCGAGTGGCCTTCGTGGGTCTCGGCCCGTCGGATCGCGTGGATGCCGAATCGCTCCGTATCGCCGCCGCCCATGGAGCCACCATGGCCCGGTCGGCCAAGGCGGAGACGGTCGGCATTGCGCTGGACGCCTGGGACCTGGACGCGGAGGATGCCGCACAGGCGCTCGTCGAAGGATTCGTGCTCGGCGCCTACCGCTTCGACCGGTACCGGACGGATGCGCGCGACGAGGGATCGCTTCAGCGCCTGGTGCTGCAGGCGACCGAGAAGGACAAGGCGGTGCGCCGGGGTGCCGAGCGTGGGCGGGTCGTGGCCGAATGCGTGAGCAGCGCCCGGGACCTGGTGAACCTGTCGCCCGACGAGAAGACCCCGACGCTGCTTGCGCGGGCGATGGAGCGCTCGGCGAAGAAGCACGGCTACGTGGCTTCGGTCTGGGATCGGGCCATCATCGAGGAGGAGGGGATGGGGGGACTCCTCGCCGTGAACCGTGGATCGACCGAGCCGCCGACGTTCACCGTTCTCGAATGGATGCCCGAGAACCGCCGGAACGACCACCCCGTGGTCCTCGTGGGCAAGGGAGTGACGTTCGACACGGGCGGTCTTTCGCTCAAGTCCACGCTGGATTCCATGGACGCGATGAAGTCGGACATGGCAGGTGCCGCGGCCGTCGTCGGTGTCATGGAGGCGGTTGCCCGCATGGAGTTGCCCCTGTACGTCGTGGGCCTGGTGCCGGCTTCCGACAACCGGCCCGGGGAGAATGCCTACGTACCCGGCGATGTGGTCCGGATGCACAGCGGAAAGACCGTCGAGGTTCTGAACACCGACGCCGAGGGGCGGATGCTGCTCGCAGACGCCCTTTCCTATGCCAAGACCTACAACCCGGAGATCGTGATCGATCTCGCGACGCTCACCGGGGCCGCAGTCGTCGCCCTGGGACAGCATGCCGCCGCGGTGATGACCCCCGAAGGGGCCTCGTCCGCGGAGCGTGTCGCCGCGATGACGACGGCCGGGCAGCGCTCGGGTGAGCGCGTGCATCCGCTGCCGATGTTCGCCGAGTATGCCAAGGACATCGAGTCGGACGTGGCCGACATGAAGAACGTGGGCGGGCGCTCGGCCGGCGCCGTGACCGCGGCCAAGTTCCTGGAGCACTTCGTGTCCTATCCGTGGATCCACCTCGACATTGCGGGCCCGTCCTTTCTGAAGAAGCCGCTTCCGTATCGCCCGGTCGGTGGCACCGGGTTCGGTGTCCGCCTCCTGGTGGAATACCTGCGCGGCTTCGCGGATCGCAAGCGGGGCTGAGGCCGCTCCAGCACGACCATGCCACTCCCACGCGTCGCACTGACGACCGGGGACCCGAATGGGATCGGGCCCGAGGTGCTGCTCAAGTGCCTCGCGGAGCCTGCGCTCCTGGACCGATTCAGGCCCGTGGTCATCGGATCGACCGAAGTGCTGAGGCGGCACGCCGAACGGCTCGGGCAAGCCGCAGCGCACCTCCGGTTCATTACGGATCCGGACGCCCCGGTCGAGGAAGGGGTAATCCCCGTGGTGGATCCGGCCC
>JAHEEH010000097.1:0-1907 GCA_024640835.1 Bacteroidota bacterium | reverse complement strand
CCCGAGACGCCGGTGGGCGTGCAGTTCGGGATGGTCCGGAGGGAAGCCGGGCTCGCCTCCATGCTGGCCGTGGAGAAGGCGGTCCGCCTCTGCGCGGACGGCACGTGCGACGCCATGGTCACGGCGCCCATTTCCAAGGAGGCCGTCGCGCTTGCCGGGTATGGCTACCCCGGCCATACCGAGTTCATCGCCGAGCTCACCGGGGGTGATCCCCTGATGCTCATGGTGTCGGGCACGCTGCGGGTGGGCCTCGTCACGCATCACGTGCCCCTCCGGGAGGTCCCGGGCGCCATCACCACCGTGAGCATGCGGCAGCACCTGGACCGACTCGATTCGGCCCTTCGAACCGATTTCGGGGTCTCGGATCCGCGTATTGCCGTTCTGGGACTGAATCCTCATGCGGGCGACGGCGGCGTTCTGGGTCGCGAGGAGACCGACGTGATCGCACCTGCGATCGACGCGGCCCGGAAGCGTGGGATGGTCGCGTTCGGACCGTTTCCGGCAGACGGATTCTTCGCCGCACGCACCTATCGGCGGTACGACGGCGTGCTGGCCATGTACCACGACCAGGGCCTGGTGCCGTTCAAGACGCTTTCGTTCGGCAAGGGCGTCAACTGCACGGCGGGTCTTCCCATCGTGCGCACGTCGCCGGACCACGGGACGGCGTACGACATTGCCGGGTCGGGCACGGCATCTCCCGAATCGCTCCGTGCCGCGATCGACCTCGCCGTGGACATCGCCGCCCGCCGGAGAGCGACCGATGCGTGACGTCGCACCCTACACCATGCTTGCCGCCGGGTACGACGTGGTCATGGAGCACGTGGACTACGACGCGTGGGCCGAGTACGTGCACGGACTCCTCCGCCGGTTCGCGCCCGGAACGCGCACGATCCTGGAGCTCGGGTGCGGCACGGGGTCGCTGGCCGGGGTGCTGCAGTCGCTGGGGGAGTACGAGTATCTCGCGACGGACCGCTCGGTCGAAATGCTCGCCGTGGCCGAGGCCAAGGCCGATTTCGAGGGTTCGAACGTCGAATTCGCCGTCGCGGACTTCCTTGATTTCAGCACCGACCGGTCCGTCGACGCCGTGATCCTGCTGTACGACGGCATCAATTACGTCCTGGAACCGGACGGCATCGCCCAGGTCTTCCGTGGAGTCCGTCACAGCCTCAAGGTGGGCGGTCTGTTCATCTTCGATCTGTCGACGCCGGCCAACTCCGTGAACAATGCCGGCTGGTTCGAGGACGAGGGGGAGGCGGACGCTTTCCGCTTCCGCCGATCCTCGGTATACGATCCGGACACCCGCGTTCACGTGACGACCCTGGAGATGGCGATCGAGTCGGAGTCCTTCCGAGAGGTGCACCACGAGCGGGCCTACGCGGTGGAGGACATCAGGCCGCTGCTCGAGGAGGCGGGGTTCCAGGTGGAGGCCGTGCTGGACGGTTTCACCATGAAGGCGGCGGATTCCGGGTCGGAGAGGGTCCACTGGGTAGCTCGACGTGTCCGGGATAGGAGTGCCAAGGCTCCAGTTCCTACCTTCCCGCCGAACGCAGCCCCGCCCTCGTCGTGATCGAACTTGACAACGTACGGGTATCGTACCCGCTCCCCGGGGGGGAGCGGCGGACGGTTTTCGAAAACCTGTCCCTGTTCATATCGCGGGGCGACCTCGTGTACATCGTCGGTCCGACGGGCTCGGGCAAGACGACGCTCCTGCGCATGCTGTACATGGAGGCCCTGCCCGAGCAGGGGACCGCGCGGATCGCGGACTTCAGCTCCGACCGCATGAAGCGCGCGGACATTCCCTATCTCAGGCGCTCCATCGGCGTTGTGTTCCAGGACTTCCAGCTGCTTCCCGACCGGGACGCGTTCGAGAACGTGGCCTTCCCCCTGTACGTGACGGGGCAGAAGGG
>JAHEEH010000527.1 GCA_024640835.1 Bacteroidota bacterium | reverse complement strand
GTTGGACCGCATCGAGTCGTACCGCAGCACCGTCCCCATCTCCCACCGCTCGAAAGCCATCATCGAACCCCTGATTTCCAGGCAGTGGTTCGTGAAGATGAAGCCCCTCGCGGAACCCGCCATCGAGGCCGTGCGGAACGGCAGCGTCAGGTTCTACCCCGAAAGGTGGCAGAACGAGTACTTCCGGTGGCTCGAGAACATCCGGGACTGGACCATTTCCCGGCAGCTGTGGTGGGGGCACCGGATTCCGGTCTGGTACTGGACGGACGCGGAAGGGGAGGTGGACGAATCCCGTGGCTTCGTCGTGTCGGTAGACCAGCCCGATCCCGGGATGGTGCAGGAAGAAGACGTACTGGACACCTGGTTCTCGTCCTGGCTCTGGCCGTTCGCCACGCTCGGCTGGCCCGAGAAGACGCCCGCGCTCGAGAAGTTCTACCCGACGACGGTGCTCGTCTCCGGGTATGACATCCTCTTCTTCTGGGTCGCCCGCATGATCATGGCGGGGCTCCATTTCACCGGGAAGCCGCCCTACCGGGACATCTTCATCACGGGGATGATCAAGGACAAGCTGGGCCGGTGGATGTCCAAGAGCCTGGGCAACGGCATCGACCCGCTCGACATGATCGAGCAGTACGGCGCCGACGCGGTCCGCTTCTGCCTGACCATCCTGTGTGCGCAGGGCCAGGACATCAAGCTGGACCCGACCAAGTTCGAGATGGGGCGCAACTTCGCGAACAAGATCTGGAACGCCTTCAACGTGTTCGGCCAGTTCATGGAGCCGGGCCGGGAGTATCGTCGCACGCGACCGTTCGGGGACCTGACGCTGGTCGAGCGCTGGATGCTCACGCGTCTGCACCGGACGATCGAGGCGGTGGAGGAGGATCTCGCGCGATACCGCCTCAACGAGGCCCTCACCAAGGTGTACACGCTGTTCTGGGGCGACTACTGCGACTGGTACCTGGAACTGATCAAGCCCACCGGCGGAGCGCGGATGTCCGACGAGACCATCGCGCTGGCGGTGGATCTGTACGAGCGGATGCTGGAGCTGCTGCATCCGTTCATGCCCTTCATCACCGAGGACCTGTGGCACCAGCTCAGGCCCAGGGCCGACGGCGAGACGTGCATGCACGCGGCGTGGCCCCGCCCGATTCCGGAGGAAATGGACGACGCGGCGGCGGAGGCCTTCTCGACGATCCAGGACATGATTTCGGGCATCCGGAACGTGAAGGCCCAGTACGGGGTGCCCCCCGGACGGGACATCGCGGCGACCATCGCGGTGGGCAGGCGCCAGGCCGTACTGGCCCCGGTCCTGTCCGAACACTCGGCCTACTTCGCGCGGCTCGGCCGCGTGGCCGATCTGTCGGTGGGGACGGAAGAGGAGCGACCCGCCGCCAGCGCCGTGGTCGTGGTCGGACCGCACCGGGTCTACGTGCCACTGGCGGGCATGATCGACCTGGACGTGGAGCGGATGCGCCTGCAGAAGGAGATCGACCAGAAGGAGCAATTCCTGGCCGGCGTTGACCGGAAGCTTGCCAATCAGCAGTTTCTGGAGAGGGCGCCGGCGGACGTCGTCGATCGCGAGCGGGCAAAGGCGGCCGACGCGGGTGCCGAGTTGCGCAGGCTCAGGGAGAGCCTCGCGGAAATACAACCCTGAGGAGGCTCTCCATGCGATACCGCATCCTGGTCTTAGCGCTGGTCCTGGGAACGTCGTTCTTGCGGGTGGGACGGGCGCTTGCGCAGGACCGGCCAGCCGCCGCCGCCGACACGGTCGAGGTGGTCGAGCTGCGTCTGCTGGACGGCTCCCGGCTGGTCGGCACGATCGAATCGGAGACCGCCACCGAGATCGTGCTTCGCACGACGGGCGGCGCCGTGGTGCACGTTCCGGTCGACCAGATCGAGTCGCGCCGGGTGGTCACCGGGCAGATGAAAGACGGTCACCTGGTGACGCCCGATCCCAACGGCTCCCGGCTGTTCTTTTCGTCCACGGGACGGGCGGTCGGGAAGGGCAGGGGCTACTTCGCGGACTACTACGTCTTCTTTCCGTTCGTCGCGTAC
>JAHEEH010000096.1 GCA_024640835.1 Bacteroidota bacterium | reverse complement strand
ACGGACGTGCTGAGCGAGGCGATTCCGGCCGTTCCGCGCGAGCACCTGGCCGTGCTGTATGGCCCGAGCCATGCCGAGGAGGTGGCGGCCGCGGTCCCGACGGCCGTGGTGGTGGCGGCCTATGACGCCGAGGTGGGCAGCCGCCTGCAGTCGCTCTTCATGTCCCCCAGGCTTCGGGTCTACGCCAATTCGGACGTGAAGGGCGTCGAGATAGCGGGTTCGGTCAAGAACGTGCTGGCCATCGCGGCGGGGATGAGCGAGGGGGTCGGGTACGGCGACAACGCCAAGGCCGCGCTGATCACCCGCGGTATTGCGGAAATCCGTCGTCTGGGAGTGGCCATGGGAGCGCGGGCAACCACGTTTTCGGGACTGGCGGGCATCGGTGACCTCGTGGTCACGTGCATGAGCCGCCACAGCCGCAACCGGGCGGTGGGCTTCGAGATCGGGCAGGGGCGCAGTCTGCAGGACGTGGCCGGGACCATGAGCATGGTGGCCGAGGGGGTTGCCACGACCGAGTCGGTCTACCAGTTGTCCCGACGGTACGGCGTCGAGATGCCCATCACGGAGGCCGTTTACCAGATCCTCTTCGAGGGCAAGGCTCCGCGGACCGCCGTTCACGAGCTGATGACGCGGTCCGCGAAGCAGGAGGACTGGCTGGCCGAAATGGAGGGCTGACCGTGTACGTCGGCGGATCCGCATCGGGAAGGCCGGCCGTCCGGTGGGGAAACGCCCTCGACGGACTCGGACTGGACGACGTTCGTCGCCTCGTAGCCATGGGGGAGGGGCAGCAGCTGGAGTTCAAGAAGCGGGTACCCGAAGGCAGCCGCCTCGCCAAGGAGGTGACCGCACTGGCGAACGCACGGGGCGGCCGCATCCTGATCGGGGTTACGGACGAGGGCCACGTTGTCGGAGTGCGTGATCCGGAAGAGGAAGAATTCTCGCTGCACGAGGTGCTCGGCGCGTTCTGCGATCCACCGGTTCGCCATCACACGTATCGGATTCCCGTCAGCCGGCGGCGTGAGGTCATCCTGGTAGAAATCCCGGAGAGTCACGAGAAGCCCCACTACGTGGTCGACCCGGCCGAGGGAGAACGCCGCCAGGTGTACGTGCGCATCCGGGACATGAGCGTGGCGGCCAGTCGGGAGGCAATCCGCCTCATGCGGTACGGGGGCACGTCGGACAACGTCCGATTCGAGTTCGGTGAGAAGGAACTCACGCTGATGCGGTACCTGGACGAGTACGGTCGCATATCGGTGGACCAGTTCGCACGGATTTCCGGGGCGCCGCGGCGGGTGGCCTCGCATACGCTCGTCCTGTTGACCCGGGCCGGACTGTTGGCCCACCACCTGGATCCGGCCAGCGACTTCTTCACGCTTGCGGCCGGCGGATCCTGAGGTCGCCGCTCCGGTGCGACGCACGGTTGTCACGCCGTTTTCGTACATTGACGATCCCCAGTAACTCCGTTATTGTTCACGACCCATGCCGGTCGTCGAAGTGGTTCCGCTGCACGAAACGACCAGTGAGCGGTACCTCAATTACGCATTATCCGTTATTACGAGCAGGGCTCTTCCGGACATCCGGGACGGCCTGAAGCCCGTCCAGCGTCGCATCCTGTATGCGATGTTCGCGAACCTGCACCTGTACCCCGACAGCCGCTACCGCAAGAGTGCGACCGTCGTCGGCGAGGTGATGGGCAAGTACCATCCGCACGGGGACTCGGCCATCTACGAGGCCATGGTGCGGATGGCCCAGGACTTCTCGCTGCGGATGCCGCTCGTGGACGGCCACGGAAACTTCGGCTCGCTGGACGGCGATTCTCCGGCTGCCATGCGCTATACGGAGGCGCGGCTCCGGCCACTGGCAATGGAGCTGCTCAGCGAGATCCGGAAGGGTACCGTCGCCTTCCGCCCCAATTTCGACGGCACGCTTTCGGAGCCGGTCGTCCTTCCTGCCCGATTTCCCAATCTGCTCGTGAACGGGGCCAGCGGCATCGCGGTCGGGATGGCCACGAACATCCCGCCGCACCATCCGGCCGAGGTGATCGACGCGTTGCTGTACCTGGTGGAGCATCCACAGGCACCTGTCGCCGAGCTGGTCGAGCGGTTCATTCCGGCGCCGGATTTCCCTACGGGTGGCCGCATCCTGAATACGAAGGACGAACTGAGGGCGATCTACGAGAGCGGCGACGGACCGGTCGAGCTGAGAGGGGAGTTCGAGGCGGAGGGGAAGACGCGGGTCATCATCACGTCCATTCCCTACGGTGTGGCGAAGAGCATGCTCATCGAGCAGATCGCCGAGCACATCGTGGCGGGCAAGCTGCCCCAGGTCGTGGATGTCCGGGATGAGTCCACCGACGAGGTCCGCATCGTTCTCGAGCTGAAGCGGGGAACGGATGCCGACGTCGCGATGGCGTACATCCTGAAGCACACGGTCCTGCAGACCCGGTTCCACGTCAACATGACGTGCCTCGTGCCGACGGAGAATCCGGAGGTCTGTGCGCCCGAGAGGGTGGACCTGGGCACCGTGTTGCGTCACTTTCTCGACTTCCGGATGGAGGTGGTGGTCCGTCGGCTGCGCTTCGACCTGGAGCAGCTCGAGAAGCGGATCCACATCCTGCGCGGATTCGAGAAGATCTTCGATGCGCTGGACGAGGCCATCCGGATCATCCGGTCGTCCGAGAACAAGGCCGACGCCGCGCAGCGGCTCATGCACCGTTTCCGGCTGGATGACGTGCAGGCCGATGCCATCCTGGAAACCAAGCTCTACAAGCTTGCCAGGATGGAGATCGAGGGCATTCGTCGCGAGCTGGAAGAGAAGGAGAGGGCGGCGGCGGAGCTCCGTGGGCTGCTCGACGATGAGGAGGCGCGCTGGACGTTGATTTCCGACGAACTACGCGAGGTCCGCAACGCGGTCGCGCAGCCGCGCCGCACGGCCGTCGCCGGTCCGGACGACGCCCACGAGTACTCGGCCGAGGATTACATCGTGGACGAGGACGTATACGTCATCGTGACGCGTGACGGATGGCTCAAGCGCCAGCGATCCTATACGGAGATCGACGCGATCCGCGTACGGGACGGTGATTCGGTGGGATGGGTGCTGCCGGGATCGACGCGGAAGTCCATTCTCTTCCTGACGAATTTCGGCAAGGCGTACACGATCCGGGTGGAGAGTCTCCCGAGTACGACGGGGCACGGACTCCCCGTCCAGAAACTCTTCGATTTCTCGGACAAGGAGCACGTCGTGGGCGTCATATCCGTCGACCCGAGGGCGCTGCCGAAGCCCGCGCCCCCGGTCCATTCCGAGCCCGGACTCTTCGACGCGGGCTCTACGGATCCGGACGGGCCTTACGTGGTGGCCGTATCGGCCTGGGGCCAGTGCCTCCGGCTGCCCCTGGAGCCCTTTTCGGAGCCGTCCATCCGGTCGGGAAGGCAGTTCATGCGCCTTTCCGGGAACGATGCAGTCCTTTGTGCAGAGCCGGCCTCCGGCGACGAGAACGTCTGCCTCGCATCGCGGAACGGGAATGCGCTCATATTCCCGGTGTCCCAGATACCGGTCGTCCGCGGGGCTGCGAAGGGGGTCATCGCCATGCGGCTGAATTCGGGGGACGAAGTGCTCGGTGCCACGCTTTCCTCGGCGGCACGACAGGGACTGGAGGTCGAAACCTCCCGCGGGAGGCGGGAGACCGTACGGACCACCAAGTTCGAGGTGTCGAACAGGGGCAACAAGGGCCGCCTGGTGATCCACAGGGGCACACTGGTCAGGGTGATCGAGACGGCGGTCGAAATCCGCGCGAACGGAAACGGATCATGAGACGCGCCGTGCCTCACCAGACCCGGACCCGACCGTGAGTACATACACCGGAAAGGACATCCAGGTGCTCGAAGGCCTGGAACCCGTGCGAAAGCGCCCCGGGATGTACATCGGCGGCACGGGCAAGCCCGGGCTTCACCATCTTCTCTGGGAGATCGTGGACAATGCGGTGGATGAAGCCACCAACGGGTATGCGACCCATATCGAGGTCATACTCCACAAGGACGGCCGGTCCGCCACCGTCACGGACAACGGTCGCGGGATTCCGGTGGATCGCCATCCGACGCGGAAGCTGCCGACCGTCGAGGTGATTCTCACGACGCTGCATTCCGGCGGGAAGTTCGATACGACCAGTTACGTCACCTCCGGCGGCCTGCACGGCGTCGGCGCTTCGGTCGTGAATGCCCTGTCGGAAGAGCTCGTCGCGACGATCCGACGTGACGGCGGCACGTGGGTACAGCGCTTCGCGCGCGGCAAGCCCACGACCAAGCTTTCGAAGTCGGCCGACGGGACGAGGGGTACGGGGACGAGCATCTTCTTCCGACCGGACCCCGAGATCTTCGAATCCACCGAGTTCGACCGGGAGTGGATCGCCGAGCAGCTCGAGGTCAAGACGTACCTCAACGGCAACCTGCGCATCCTCTTCCGCGACGAGGGCTCGGGTTCCAGACAGGAATATCACCACGAAGGGGGCATCCTGGAATTCCAGCAGCGCCTGGTCGAGACGCAGAAGGTGCGCCCCGTGCACGCGGACGCCTTCTTCGTCAGGCAGCCCACGCTCCAGCACGGAGCCCGCGTCGAGGTGGCGCTCCAGTGGACGGAGTCGCCGCGCGAATCGATCCGATCCTTCGTGAACGGGATTCCCACCGTCGACGGGGGGACCCATGAACAGGGTCTGAAGGATGCCGTGCGCAGCGCGGTCCGCGCGTACATGGAGACCCACGACCTCCTCCCGAAGAAGCTGGAGATCTCGGCGGACGACATCCGCGAGGGATTGGTCGGCCTCGTGAGCCTGTACATGGTCGATCCGCAGTTCCAGGGTCAGACCAAGGAAAAGCTGAACAACACCGAGGCCCGAGCGGTGGTGGCGGGCGCGGTGCGCGTGGAACTCGAGCAGTTCCTGAATCGACACCCGTCGACGGGCGAGGCCATTGCCACGCGGGTGATCCAGGCGGCGAAGGCGCGCCACGCGAGTCGCGCGGCCGTACAGAGCGTGAGGCGGGCCACGAGCGTGTCGCATCGGCTGAACCTCCCGGGCAAGCTCGCCGACTGCTCGTCGCGCGATCCGGGCGAGAGCGAGATCTTCATCGTCGAGGGCGACTCGGCCGGCGGGTCGGCCAAGCAGGGCCGGGACCGAAGGGTGCAGGCCATTCTCCCACTTCGGGGCAAGGTCCTGAACGCGGAGCAGGCCACGCTGAAGAAAGTGTCGGAGAACCGGGAGCTCTCGAACGTGGTGCAGGCTCTCGGGTGCGGCCTCGGCGATCACCTGAAGCTCGAGCACCTCCGCTACCACAAGGTCATCCTGCTCATGGATGCCGACTCGGACGGACATCACATCTCGACGCTGCTGCTGACGTTCTTCTACCGGTACATGCGGCCGCTCATCGACGAGGGGTACGTGTACCTGGCCCAGCCGCCACTCTACCGGATCGATGCGGCAAACAGGACCGCCTGGGCGCTGGACGATGCGGACCGGGCGAAGATCGAAGGCGAGATCCTGAAGAAGAACCGGCAGGCCCGGATCGAGGTCCAGCGGTTCAAGGGCCTGGGTGAGATGATGCCGGCAACCCTTTGGGAGACCACGCTCGATCCCGATCGCCGGCGTCTGCTTCGCATCAGTGTTCCGGACGCCGAGCGACTCAGGACGGAACAGGTGATATCCGACCTCATGGGCAAGGAGGCGTCTGCCCGCTTCGACTTCATCATGCGTCACGCCGCAGACGTGGAGGAGCTGGACGTCTGACGCTCGAATGAAAAGGTCGAGTAGCGTCGTCTTTGCCGAGAACCGCAGGCACACGTCCTCGTATATTCGGGCTCTGCAGGCCCGTAGCTCAACTGGCAGAGCAGCTGACTCTTAATCAGCGGGTTCGGGGTTCGAGTCCCCGCGGGCCTACCACTTCGAGGGCGATGCCGCGCGAGCGGCGTCGCCCTTCTTCGTGGGAAGAAGCTTCTTCATGGCAATTCACGGTTCCGCTGGAGAAGCCACACCGAAGAACCCCCCGACCGCACGGTGCGCGCTACCCGTGAATCCACGTGATTGCTCCCTCCAATTCGCTACACGCTCGGAGGGGATTCTGCCGGCAATGGGGCGTCTGCAGCGAAGAGCTTCGAAAGATCGACGTACGAAGAGGTTGGCCGGACCCATGACGGGCCGGTCATTCTCCCCGGTCCTCCCGGACATCATCTTGACTGCGTGCGCCGGGGAGTGTATTTCGGTCGCATAACCCATCGGACGAGGGCCCGGAGCACGGATCGGAACGGTTATTCCTGGTCCCATCCCCGGTTCAATCAAGGGATACGCGCATGAGCAGCATTCTGGATAATTTCTTCGGCACGCCGGCACCGCCGCCACAAGACATCACCAGCCTCCTGGTGCGGCGGATCGCTCCAGCGCCGGTGGCTTCGTACCGCACTGCGTCGAAGCAGCTCCCGGCCTTTCGCTTCGTGGACCTGTTCCGGGCCGTCGAAACGCTTCTCGATGGGCTTACGGGCGTCACCCGGGTCGAATCGCAGAACGTCGAGGATCTGAATTCGATTCTGCACAGCGCCCCGCCGGCCTGGGCCTCGAGGATGCTGACGAAGGCCGCGCGACTCGCCTGGCCCGTGGCGCACGACGAAGAGGTCCTTCTGCCGGTGGACCACTTCTGGGTGGCTCCCCACGCGTCGGGCCGCGAACGACTGATCGTCCGCCTGAGGTATCACCAGGGCCTGGCGGCGTCCCTTCTGGAAGTCGCATCCATCGACATGGGCATGGGCGAGGAGTTCATGGATGCGATCATATCGACCAGTGCCCGGGACTCCATCTATCGGAATCGGACGCTCGACATTGCCTTCCAGAGTGGCACGAAGGATGAATACGGGGATGTGGAGAAGCCGGAGCAGCTCCGGGTCAGCTTCAAGCGCATCGATTCCGTGTCGGACGAGGATATCGTGATCGACGGCAACGTCCGCAAGA
>JAHEEH010000526.1:469-2056 GCA_024640835.1 Bacteroidota bacterium | reverse complement strand
ATCACTGGCAGGGTGGAGGCCCGTCCGCCCGGGGCGATCAACCCCGAGATGGCGACGGGCACGGTGGAAATCCGGGTTACGGAGATGGAGGTACTGGCCTCTTCGGAGCCGCTGCCGATCCTCGTGGCGGTGCCCCCGGGAGAGGATCTCCCCTCGGAGGAGCTGCGCCTCAGGCATCGGGTTCTCGATCTGCGGCGGCCGGAGATACAGCAGAACTTCGTGGTCCGACATCTCGCGACCAACGCGGCGCGCGCTTCGCTGTCGCAGCAGGGTTTCCTCGAGGTGGAGACGCCGTTCCTGACCCGGCGCACGCCCGAGGGAGCTCGGGACTACCTGGTGCCGAGCCGCATCCATCACGGGGAGTTCTACGCGCTTCCGCAGTCTCCCCAGCTGTACAAGCAGCTCCTGATGGTGGCGGGCTTCGATCGCTACTTCCAGATCGCCCGCTGCCTGCGCGACGAAGACCTGAGGGCTGACCGTCAGCCCGAGTTCACGCAGATCGACGTCGAGATGGCCTTCGTCCGGGAAGACGACGTATTCCAGGCCTGCGAACGCATGCTGGGTGACATCTTCGCGTCGACGCTGGACCGTTCCCTGCCGCTGCCCTTTCCGCGCATGACCTGGGCCGAGGCCATGGAGTCCTACGGCACGGACAAGCCCGATTTGAGGATCGATTGGCGGCTTCATGACTTCTCGGGGACGCTGGGCGGGCGAGGATTCGGGATCATCGATGGAGCGATCGCCGCCGGCGGCAGGGTCCGCGGAATCGTCGTTCCCGGGGGTGCAGCGCTATCTCGCTCCCGCCTGGACGCGATCAATGAGACCGCCCGCGCGGCGGGGGCGAAAGGAGCCCTGTGGCTGAAGTGTACGGACGAGGGTTTCTCCGGGCCGGCGGCTCGGGCCGTCGACGACGAAGCAGGAGCGATCCTGCGATCGGACTTCGGTCTCGGGCCCGGCGACCTCCTCGTGATGGTCGCCGGACCGGACGTCGAGAGCTCGCCCGCGCTCGACGTGCTGCGGCGTGAACTGGGTGCCGAGCTCGGAGCCGCATCGGAGGGGGAGAAGTGGCTGTGGGTGACCGACTTTCCGATGTTCGAGGCCGACCTCGAGACGGGAGCAGCCGCGGCCAGCCACCACCCGTTCACGATGCCGGTCGGGGTGAGTCCGGAAGAGCTTCTCGCGGATCCGTTCACCGTTCTGTCGCGGGCCTACGACCTGGTCCTGAATGGCACCGAGCTGGCCAGCGGCAGCATCCGGTGTCACGACCCGGCCCTGCAGAGAGCCATTCTCCAGGTACTCGGAATGACGCAGGAGCAGGTCGATGCGCGGTTCGGCTTTCTTCTCGAGGCGTTCCGCTACGGAGTACCGCCGCACGGCGGCTTCGCTCTCGGTCTCGACCGACTGGTAGCCCTGATGGTGGGTGTGTCCTCGCTGCGGGACGTGATCGCGTTTCCGAAGACGACGGCGGCGCGAGGACTGATGGAGGGCGCTCCCTCGTCGGTGGAGGAGGGCCTGCTGGCCGACCTGGGGATCCGGCTGGCCCGCACGAAGGTCGGGTCCGATGGGTGAGCCGAATTCGGGTTCGTT
>JAHEEH010000526.1:0-459 GCA_024640835.1 Bacteroidota bacterium | reverse complement strand
GTGGCCGACGGCGCCGACGAGCTGCTGCTGGCAGGTGTGAACGACGTCCACCTGAAGGCCCTGGCGCGCCTGGGGGACCTGCGGGTGATCCTCCGCAACGACCAGCTCATTCTGTCGGGAGACATCGAGGCCGTGGAGCGGTGCACCCCGGTTGCCCAGAGGATGATCCGCATGGCGCAGCTTCGGCGCTCGTTCGACCTGGCGGATGTGGAGCGCTTCTTTGCGGAGGCGGAAAGGGAACCGCTCGATCCGAGTCCCGAGTCGGATGATGAGGTCGTTGCACTTCCCGGAGCACGTAAGGTAATCAGGCCTAAATCAAAGGGGCAAAAGGAATATCTTGCGTCCATACGCCGCAACGATATCGTGGTCGGAATCGGGCCGGCGGGGACGGGGAAGACCTATCTGGGTGTGGCCATGGCAGTGGACGCCCTGGCCCGGAAGCGCGTGCGTCGCATCATC
>JAHEEH010000095.1 GCA_024640835.1 Bacteroidota bacterium | reverse complement strand
GTCGAGGTGATGCGCTCCTGCAATTCACCCATTTCCGTGGCGAGGGTCGGCTGGTATCCCACGGCCGAGGGCATGCGGCCGAGGAGGGCCGACACCTCGGAGCCCGCCTGCGTGAAACGGAAGATGTTGTCGACGAAGAGGAGCACGTCGCGACCGCCCAGGTCGCGGAAGTACTCCGCCACCGCGAGGCCCGAGAGGGCCACGCGCGCGCGCGCCCCTGGCGGCTCGTTCATCTGGCCGAAGACCAGCGAGATGTTCGAGTTGCCGATGGCGTTCATGTCGACCTTGTCCAGGTCCCAGCCGCCCTTCTCCATCGCCTCCAGGAACTCCTTCCCGTAGTCGACGACACCCGACTCCAGCATCTCGCGGAGCAGGTCGTTCCCCTCGCGGGTGCGCTCACCCACACCGGCGAAGACCGAAAGTCCTTCGTGCGCCTTCGCGATGTTGTTGATGAGCTCCATGATGATGACCGTCTTGCCGACGCCCGCGCCGCCGAAGAGGCCGATCTTGCCACCGCGCGCATAGGGCTCGAGCAGGTCGATGACCTTGATGCCCGTCTCGAGCATCTCGACGCTGGTCGCGAGCTCGTCGAAGCCAGGAGGCTCGGCGTGGATTGGGCGGTAGCCCTCGGCCGTGGGCTGCGGCAGGCCGTCGATGGCCTTGCCGACCACGTTGAACAGGCGGCCGCGCACTTCCGGCCCGACGGGCATGGCGATCGGCTGACCGGTGTTCTTGATGGTCGTGCCGCGGGTGAGACCGTCGGTCGAGTCCATCGCGATCGTCCGAACCCGGTTCTCGCCGAGATGCTGCTGCACCTCGAGAACCAGGGTCGAGCCGTCCTCCCGGTCGATCGTGAGCGCATCCAGGATGTCGGGGACACCGCCGGCCGGGAACTGGGCGTCGATAACGGGACCGACAATCTGGATCACTTCGCCCGTGGCGAGAGCTTTCGCTTCCATCAATTCGTTGCGTTCTGAGGCGGGAATGGGCCCTTCGATGATCTCGTCATGCGGCGGGGGGCCGACCGCACGACCGGGGGACCTGAAAATTACGGCCGCCGTTTTCGGGATACCGACGCTCCAACGGCGTCACTGTGGCGCGGATCGCTAAGATACCGGGAATTCGCGGGATCCGTCGACCGGGCACGGGCGACACCTCACGCGTACTTTCCGGGGTCGACAACGCCCCGGTGCCATGCGCAAGCCCCTTCTTCTCGCCCTCCTGCTCGCGGTGTCCCTGCCGGCCGCTGCCCAGGATCCACTCCCGTCCATCGAAGAGAAGACGACCGGCCTCGAACGACGGGACGGCTACTTCCCCCTGTACTGGGACGACGACTCCGGGAAGATCTGGCTCGAGGTTCCTCGCGTGGGAGAGGACTTCCTGTACGCGGTGTCCCTCGCCGCGGGCCTCGGCTCCAACGACATCGGCCTCGACCGCAACCAGCTGGGGCCGCAGCGACTGGTGCGTTTCGAGCGGATCGGCCGGCGCCTGCTGCTTCGCGCGCCCAACCTGCGTTTCCGCGCCACGACGGAGTCGAGCGCCGAGCGGAAGGCCGTCGAGGATGCGTTTTCCGGCAGCGTGGTATGGGGGTTCGACGTCACCGCGCGATCCGACGACCGCTTCCTGGTGGACGCCACCGCCTTCGTGGTACGAGACGCCCACGGCGTGATCCAGAGCCTGGCCTCGTCCGGACAGGGGACGTTCCGACTGGACGCCTCGCGTTCGGCCCCCAATCCCGAGGTGCTCAGAGCGTTTCCGCGGAACACGGAAATGGAGGCCATCCTCACGTTCACGTCCGACGCTCCCGGCCGCTACGTGCGGGACGCGGCGGCCGATCCGGGTGCCGTGACGCTCCGCGTCCGCCATTCGCTCGTGCGCCTGCCCGACCCGGGCTTCGAACCCCGGGCCTTCGATCCGCGGTCAGGCTACTACGAGCTAAGCTACGCGGACTACGCATCGCCGATCGGCGACGACATGACCCGCCGCCTCATCGCGAGACACCGGCTCGTCAAGGCCCATCCCGACTCGGCTCTTTCGGACCCGGTCGCCCCCATCGTGTACTACCTGGACCCCGGCACGCCCGAACCGGTACGCTCTGCGCTCCTGGACGGCGCCCGCTGGTGGGCGCAGGCCTTCCGCACAGCCGGTTTCCGCGATGCGTTTCGGGTCGAGATGCTCCCGGAGGACGCCGATCCGCTCGACGCACGCTACAACCTGATCAACTGGGTTCACCGGGCCACGCGCGGCTGGAGCTACGGCTCGAGCCTGGTCGATCCCCGGACCGGCGAGATCATCAAGGGACACGTGCTGCTCGGCTCGCTCCGCGTCCGGCAGGACTACCTGCTCATGGAGGGCCTCCTCGCTCCGTACGATTCCGCGCGCGCCGTCGCCCCCGAACCCGATCCCATGCTCCGGACGGCTCTCGCCCGGATCCGCCAGCTGTCGGCCCACGAAGTCGGTCACACACTCGGTCTGGCGCACAACTACGCGGCGTCCACCGACGGACGGACGTCGGTCATGGACTATCCCGCCCCGCTCGTCATGGTGTCCCTGGACGGCACCCCGGCCATCGGCTCGGCCTACGCGTTCGGCATCGGGGAGTGGGACATGGTGGCGATCCGGTACGGGTACGCCCAGATCCCGGATTCGGTCGACGAGCATGCGGCCCTGGCCTCGATCCTCGAGGATGCCCGGCAGCGCGGCCTGCACTACCTGACCGACCAGGACGCCCGGCCGCCCGGTTCGGCGCACCCGCTCGCCCATCTCTGGGACAACGCGGCGGACGCGGTCCGGGGGCTTCGAGACGCGATGATGGTCCGCCGGGCGGCACTGGCACGCTTCGGGCCCGATGTGATCCGCGAGGGTCGACCGCTGGCCACGATGCAGGACGTGCTCGTCCCGGTCTACCTGCACCACCGGTATCAGCTGGAGGCGGCGGCGAAGCTCGTCGGTGGCGTCCGGTACGAGTACGAGATCAAGGGAGAGACCGACGGCCGACCGCTCCCGGTGTCCCGCAGGGAGCAGGAGGAGGCGCTCGGCCTGCTGCTCGATGCGCTCGATCCGCGCGAGCTCGCCCTGCCCGTCTCGGCGCGCACGCTGATCCCCCCGCGGCCGCCGGGTTTCGACGCCACGCGCGAGCTCTTCGACGGCTACGTGGATCCCACCTTCGACGCCTACGCCCCCGCGGAGGTCGTCGCTTCGCTTGTCGTGGACCTGCTGCTCACTCCCGAACGGATGGCCCGCCTCATGTACCAGGAGGACTTCGACTCGCGCCTGCCGTCCATGAGCGACATGCTCGCCGAGGTGTCCGAAGCCGTCTGGCAGGACGACGTCCGGCGCGACCCGTACGAGGCCGAGCTTCAACGGATCGTCCAGCAGGTATGGATCGACGGCCTGATCGCCGCCGCCGTTCGACCGGGCATCGCGCCCGGCGTCCGCGCACGGCTCAGGCAGCACCTGGTGGAACTGCAGAACCTGCTGGGCAGCGAGCCGGGCACCGATCACGAGACCGTGGCACACCGCGCGCTCGCATTCGACCAGATCGACCGATTCCTGGTCCGCCTGTACGATCCCGCGGAACGCACCGTGAGGGCGACCACACCCCCCGGATCTCCGATCGGGTCCGGCGAGGATGCCGCGCTCCGGATGCGGACCCGGCAGGCGTGGATCGAGGCGTGGCAGCCGGAAACCGGGTACTGCTCGATGGACGGCTGAGCTCAGTCCGAATCCGTCTCGAAGTGCGAGAAGCCCGCGGCTTCGAGAGGAAGGGCGTCTCCCTCGGGGGTCTGCAGCACGATGCCCTCGTCCATCCCGGTGAACGCGCCGATCACGGTGAACTGCCGGGGTGCGAGGCGATCCGCATCGGCAGGGTCCAGCGCGAACAGCAGCTCGTAGTCCTCGCCCCCGAACAGCGCAAAGGTATCGACGTCCTCCATCCGCTCGTCCGCCACCGCGCGCGTCTCCGGATCGACCGGGAGGGCGGCCGCGTGAACGACCGCGCCGCAGGCGCTCGCCCGGCACAGGTGATGCACCTCCGACGCGACGCCGTCCGATACGTCGATCACGGCCCGGGGACGGACCGCGCGTCGCGCCCAGTCGGCCACCACGTCGGTCCGGGCGGCCGGCGTCAGTTGCCGCGCGATCACCCGCCGGTAAGGCGACAGGTCCGGCTCGTAGGCGTCGCCCAGCTCGCGCATCGCACGCTGCTGCTCGATGAGCACCTGCAGACCCGCGTAGGCCGCCCCCACGTCCCCCGTGACACACAGAAGATCGCCCGGGCGCGCGCCCCTTCGATACGTGATCCGGTCGATCGGCGCCTCCCCCACTACGGTCACCGAGAGCGTCATCTGCGGAGCGGCCGTCGTGTCCCCGCCGACCAGGCGGATCCCGTACGCTTCGCATCCGGCCCGGAGGCCGTCGTACAGGGCGTCGACCATCTCCACGGACACGTTGCGGGGAAGCCCCATCGTGATGACGGCATACAGGGCCTGGGCATTCATCGCGGCCACGTCGCTCACGTTCACCGCCACGGCCTTTCGGCCCAGGTATCCCCACGGCATGAACGTGCGCTCGAAGTGGACTCCCTCGATCAGGGCATCCGCCGTGACGACGTGGGCGGTGGTTTCCGACACCCGGTACACGGCCGCGTCGTCGCCGATGGTGCAGAGCAGGTCTCCGGCAGGGGCGTTCTCGCCGAGCCGGTCCCTCATCCGGTCGATGAGGCCGAATTCGCCCAGTTGCGAGACGGGTGTGAAGCGATCGGACATCGGACGGATCAGGCCGGGTACGAGATGGAGCCCAGGATCGCGGTCTTTCTTGCACCGGTCACCGACGGCATGCCGGTTGGAACGCCGGCGAAGGTCTCGTGTGCCAGCACGGCGAAGGCGACGGCCTCCTTCGCGTCCGGATCCAGCCCGACCTCGGCCGTGCTCCCGAACCGGACCCCGGGGAGTGCTGCGGCCATGCGGTCCGTGAGCGCCCGGTTGTGCACTCCCCCGCCCGAGAGCAGCACCCTGGCAGGACGGAACGGGACGAAGTCGCGAAGCGCCCGGACCACGGAATCGGCCGTGAGCGCCGCGGCGGTCGCCACCTGGTCGCCCGGCGCCAGGGACCGGGCCCCGGCACGGCGTACAATGTCCGCCACGTAAGCCTCGCCGTAGGCCTCGCGGCCCGTGGACTTCGGCGGCCGGCGTGCGAACCACGGATCGGCGAGGAGCTCGGCGAGCAGGTCCTCGTCCACGGTGCCCGACAGGGCGATCTGCCCGCCCCGGTCGAACGGAATGCCGAAATGGCGTCGGCAGAGCGCGTCGGAGACCATGTTTCCGGGTCCCGTGTCGAAGGCCACCACCCCGTCGGGACCGCGGCCGGCCGGAATCGCGGTGACGTTCGCGATCCCGCCCACGTTGAGGGCGGCACGGGGCTCGGCGCCGTCCCCGAGAAGAGCCCAGTCCACATACGGAACGAGCGGGGCCCCCTGCCCGCCGAGTGCCATGTCGGCCGCGCGGAAGTCGCTGACCACCGGCGTGTCCAGGAGGTTCGCGAGCGCCGGCCCGCTGCCCAGCTGAAGCGTGGCCCGGACCTCCGCTCCACAGAAGGTCGACGCCTCCGGAAGATGCCTCACGGTCTGGCCGTGGCACCCGACGAGGTCCAGGTCGGACAGGCTCGCATTCGCCCGAAGCAGCGAGTCGCGGACCGCGTCCGCGTAGGCATGCGCGAGCCGGACGTGCATGCGCGTGACGTCGTCCATCCGGACCCTGTCCGATTCCCCCATCGCCAGGAGCATCTCCCGCATGTCCTCGGGGAACGGGGTCGAAGCCCAGGTCTCGACGCTCCAGCGCATGTCGGCACCGTGCCCCGCAAGACGTACGAGGGCGACGTCCACCCCGTCGACCGACGTTCCGGACATGACCCCGGCCACGAGCATGGGACGCGCGGACTCCTCGACGGATGGTGCACGGCGGGACATCGAAGCCTTACGACCCGGCCCGCGACCTGGCCTCCTCGGCTCTCTCCAGGAACTCCGCAGCCCGGTCCGGCTGCTGGGCGGCGAGCTTGTCATAGACCCGCGCCGCCTCGCTGAAGTGCCGCTGATTCTCGTAGATGCGGGCGAGCGTCTCCGACACGACGTCGTCCACGTCGGACTCCAGGTCCTCGGCCGCCGCTGCCGGTATGGTCGGATCGGGAACGATGCGCGCGGTTTCCAGCTCGCGAATCAGCTCGTCCAGGTTCTGGGGCTCTTCGCCCGTCCACCCTTCCTCGGCCTGGTCGACGTCGGGCTGCGCAGCGGCTGCCGCGGGAGATCCCGTACCGGTGACGGCGTCCGCCTCCTCCAGGACGTCCTGCCAGTCGGGGTCGCCGGGATCCGTCTCCGGGGCTTCGTCGGGTGCCAGCGCCACGGCGACGTCAGGAGCGGCGGGCGGAGCGAACTCCGACCATTCCGGGGGCTCCGCCGCTTCGGGCGATACGGGCACCCCGTCGAAAGACGCTGCCGGCTCGGGAGACGCTGCGGCCCGAGGGGGCTCAGCAAGCGGTGCCGCCATCTCCCAGGCACCAGGATCCGTCGCCGAGAGCACCCGGGACCGCAGGGCCCGCTTCAGGCCGATGACGGCCGTCGGGCTGTCGGGTACCAGCGTCCTCACCATGCGCCACGCGGCAACCGCCTCCTCGTGACGACCTTCGCCTTCCAGCGCCCGGGCCAGCAGCAGGCGGACGGCCGCGTATCCCGGTTCCCTCGATACGGCCTGCTGGAGAAGCGGAAGGGCTGCCGCTGTCTCGCCGCGATCGATCAACCGTTCGAGTTCCAGGAGATCCTGATTCATCATGGGCAGGTGCAGGACGGCAGCCGGAAAGTAGCCATTGGAGGCAGTTATGCCAACGCGGCTCCCACGCGTCCTGCCGGTCGCCCGTGCCGGGCGCCCCCGACCGTACGGATCCCCGGAATCACCAGTCGGACGTGGCCGCCGTGAAGACGTCGTCCGCGATCTTGATCAACG
>JAHEEH010000094.1 GCA_024640835.1 Bacteroidota bacterium | reverse complement strand
GTACGAGGCGCTCTCGGAGGCCGAGCAGATCGAGATCGCGACCACCATATCCCGCTGCATCCACTGGCTCGGGGCCACCCTCTCGCCGGACGGATACAACGTGGGCATCAACCTCGGAGCCGCCGCCGGCGCCGGGATCGCCGGCCACCTCCACGTGCACGTCGTCCCCCGCTGGTCGGGGGATTCCAACTTCATGGCGTCCGTAGCCGACACGCGGGTCGTGCCCGAAGCCCTCGAGGACACGTTCCGCAGGCTGCGTGACGAGGCCGCCTCCGACCGGCCCGATCTTCCTGCATGAGCGAGCTGCCCGACATGACGCCCGTGCGGCCCGAAGTCCGTACCTCCGTGGAGAGCGCGTACGACGACAGCCCCGCGGCGACCCCTGCCCCGGAGTCGTTCTCCATCTGGCGCATCCTGTGGCCGATCGGCCTCAGCCTGGGTGTCCTGGCGGTGATCGCGGCGTTCACGTTCGATCCTGCCGAGATGGGCACCATGATCTCGGACCTGGATCCCGGTATGATGCTCGCCGCCGGAGCTACCGTGCTCGCGCGGATCGCGTTCGGAGGGTGGAGGTTGAGCCATGTCTCTCACGGCCGCCTGTCGCTCGCGGCGGGGTTGAGGGGTCAGCTCGCGTGGGACTTCGCGTCCAACATCGCGCCGTCGCTCGTGGGAGGAGCTCCACTGGCGGCCGTCTATGTGTCACGAGACACCAGGATCTCCAGGAATCCGACCGTGCCGGTCGGAGAGGTGGGCGCCTTCGTCCTGTTCGTGATGCTTCTGGACCAGTGCTGGTTCGCCCTGATGGCCCCTATCGTGCTGGTGATGGCCGCCGTCATGGAGGTCATACCGAGCTCACTCGGAAGCCTGGGCATGATCACGACCGTGCTCTACCTGGTGCTCTTCATGTCGTGGACCGTTCTCTTCGGCTACGGCACGCTCTTCCGACCCGAATTGCTGGAGCGGTTCTTCGACAAGGTCTTCCGGTTTCGGCTGCTCAGGAGGTTCCGGGACCGGGTATCGAAGGAGATGGCAGAATACCGGACGCGGGCCGGAGTCATGCGCTCCCAGCCACTCTCGTTCTACCTCAAGGGATTCGCGCTCACGGGTGGAACCTGGATCGCACGCTACCTTCTGGCCGTGTTCATCATCGCGAGCGTCGTCCCGGACCTGGACATGGTCCTGACCACGATGCGGTCCATCGCCATGACGCTGGGCTCCCTCGTCCTTCCGACGCCCGGCGGTGCCGGCGGCGTCGAAGGCCTGTACGTGCTGTTCCTCGGCTCGCTCATGCCCAGGGCGTACGTCGTACCCACCCTGCTGATCTGGCGCCTGCTGGCCTACTACGTCTTCCTGGCCGTGGGCGTCGTGCTGTCCACCCACCAGGTGCAGAAGTCCATCCGCTTCCGCAAGTCCAACTCGGCGGGCGACGGGCCCGTGATCGATGGCTAGCGGGGAGACGGCAGCGGACCGGGTCGAGCGCCTGGACCTGCGCTCCGTGACCCCGTACGTGCGGTTCGGTACGGCGAGCGATCGATACGCGGGGTGGATCGGGCAGATCTATCCGGACGAGTACACCCCTCGCGTGCAGCGGCGTACCCGCACGCTCGCCGGTCTGCGGTTCGAGGAGAGAACGGTCCCCATCGAATCGGTCTCCTCGTATTTTGAGCATTTCGACGTCCTCGAACTGGACTTCACCTTCTACCGGCCGCTCCTCGAGGACGACGGGGAGATGGGTCCGAACTGGTTCGTGCTGCAGCGTTATGCCGCGGAGGCGCCCGCTTCGGCACAATTCCTGCTCAAGGCCCCCCAGGCGTACTTCGCCCGCGTCCTGCGAGCGGGTCGCGGCTACGAGCCGAACCCGCGGTACCTGGACGCGGACGCCTGCCGCGCCCGCTTCCTGGAACCGGCCCGAGCCCTGCTAGGCGATCGGCTGAGAGGCGTTCTCTTCGAGCAGGAGTACCAGAAGAAGTCGGAGACGCCGGATCCCGGCGCGTACGTGGCGGACATGGCACCGTTTTTCGACGCCGTGTCCGGAGAGGCAGCAACCCACATCGAGCTGCGATCCCCTCACCTCCTGGAGCCCCCGTACTTCGACTGGCTCGAAGACCGGGGCATCGGCCACGTGTTCAGCCACTGGACCTGGCTGCCTCCCCTGTCGAGGCAGTGGCGAGCCTCGGGCGAGCGGTTCACGTCGTCCGCGGGCGACGCCGTCGTGCGGCTGCTGACGCCCCTGCGGGTCAAGTATGCCGATGCCTACGCCCTTGCGCACCCGTTCGATCGCCCGGTGCCCGAACTGTCCGAAACGCCCCAGGCCCGGGCCATGGTCAGTGACGCGGCCTCCCTGGCGCTTCAGGCGTCGATCCGGGACGCCACCGTGGTGGTCATCGCCAACAACCGGGCCTGGGGAAACGCCCCGGCGCTGGCGCAGGAAGTCGCCCGGCGCGTGCTCGAAGAGGATGCACGCCGACCGGCTCAGACGCGCCCGTAATCGTCCTCCAGCCGGACGATGTCGTCCTCCTCGCAGCGACCGAGTTGCGTCTCGATGATGACGAGGGGAGTAGGCGCGTCGTTCTCGATCCGGTGTACACCGCCCACGGGAATGAACACGGCATCGCCCTCCCGAACCGTGCGGGTTTCGCCGTCGAGCGTGAACCGGCCCTGCCCGGCCGCGATGACCCAGTGCTCGCTTCGAAGGCGATGTTTCTGCAGGGAGAGGCGCCCGCCCGGACTCACGCTGATCCGCTTCACCCGGTACCCCGGTTCGTTGAGGACCTCCTCCCACCGACCCCACGGACGGTCGTCGGCATCCAGCCAGCGGGTGCTTCCCATCACGCGAGTCCTCCCGGCTCTCCGGCCGGAATCTCCGAGGGAATGTCGGGGACCCGCGAGCCGAACCGGTACAGGATCCCGAACAGCACACCGATGCCCACGAGGATGGACAGCCACCAGGGCATGCCGAACCCGGTGGGCAGCGTGCCGAACAGCACACCCACCGCACCGACCGTGACCGCGTAGGGCAACTGGGTGCGCACGTGCTCGATGTGGTCGCATCCGGACGCCATCGACGAGAGGATCGTCGTGTCCGAGATCGGCGAGCAGTGATCGCCCCACACGGCTCCCGCCAGCACGGCCGACACGGTCGACGAGATGATGTGGAAGTGCTCCGTGGGCGAGTGGGAACCCGACGCGTCCAATACGGCCCACGCCAGCGGCAACACGAGCGGCATCAGGATTCCCATCGTGCCCCAGCTCGATCCCGTGGCAAAGGCCGTGGCCGCCGCGAGGAGGAACACCAGCGTCGGCACCACGCCCGGATGGAGCGCTCCCCCGATGGCGGAGGTCAGGAAATCGGCCGTGTGAAGCACGTCGGTGATCGACGCCAGCGACCAGGCGAGCACCAGGATGATCATGGCAAAGAGCATCCCCTTGAGCCCGGCATACCACGACTCGACGATCTCGTCCATGGACAGGATGCGCCCGCCGATCGACAGCCCGGCGGCCGCCAGAACGCCCAGGAGCGAGCCCCACATGAGGGACTTGTACGAATCCGCCTCGCCGATGATGTCCCGCAGTCCGAACGGTCCCTGCAACCCGCTCTCACGCAGGTTGTCGAGGCCCGTCACGTACAGGCTCGCGAGCACCGAGCCGACCAGCACCACGATCGGGATCACGGCGTTGAGGGCGCGGTGCGGGCGGTCGTCCCGGGGCAGGAGCTCGCGGCCCTCGACCACCGATTCGTCCACGTGAGCCCCGGGCCCGAGCACCTGCCCGGTGGTACGCGCTCGGACTTCGGCGCGCAGCATCGGGCCGAAATCACGGCGCGAAAGGGCGACCATGAAGACGAACGCAATCGCCAGGATCGGGTAGAAACTGTACGGTATCGACGAAAGGAAGATCGAATAGGCGGAGGCGTCGAACCCGTCGATGGAAGCGACGGATTCGCCGATGAGCCCCACCTCGTACCCGATCCAGGTCGTGACGAGCGCGATGCAGGATACCGGAGCGGCGGTCGAATCGACGATGTAGGCGAGCTTCTCGCGCGATATCCGCAGTCGGTCCGTCACCGGCCGCATCGTGTTGCCCACCACGAGGGTGTTCGCGTAGTCGTCGAAGAAGATGGCGACACCCAGCGCGCCGGCCGATGCCTGTCCCCTCTCCGGATTCCGCGCCCACCGCACGATGATGTTCACGATGCCCTGTGTGCCGCCGTTCTTCTGGATGATCCCCACCATCCCACCGATCATCAGGGAGAAGAGCACGATGGCGGCATGATCGGGATTCGAGATGGCCGCCAGGACGTACACCTGGAACGTGTCCAGGAGCCCCTTCCACAGGCCGTAGAACGAGAAGTCGACGGCGAAGAAGGCTCCTATCCATATGCCCAGGAAGAGAGCCGGGATCACGCGCTTGAAGGCGAGGGCCATCCCGATGGCCAGCAGCGGCGGAAGGATGGCCAACCAGCCCGGAATCGACCGGGCATCACGCGACGCGACGACGGTGCCGGCCGACCGGACCTCGATCCGCACGGGTCCGGACGTGGACGCCGTGACGCCCGACGCTTCCCAGGCAGCCTCTCCCGAGCGGGTGAGGGCGACCTCCCGCCCCCCGACCGTCAGCCGCGGCGGTTCCATGTCGGCCGTCTCCCCGGTCGTCACCGTGACGTCGAACGGAATGCCCCGAAGCACCAGTCCCGGCGCGTCGAGCTCGAACGGTTGCGCCAGGACGGGAATCACCCCTCCGAGCAGAAGCAGGACGACGAGAGAACGCCGCAGACGCTGAAGAGTCATGGTCACAGATCGGTACCGAATACCCGGTCCCCGGCATCGCCGAGGCCGGGACGGATGTACGCATTCTCGTCCAGCGCCCGGTCGAGTGCCGCGGTCACGACGGGAACGTCCGGGTAGGCGGCCGCCAGCCGTTCGATCCCCTCCGGTGCCGCCACGAGGCTCACGACGGTGAGCCTGTCGGCGCCGGCTGCCTTCAGGCGCCGAATCGCTTCGATCACGGAGCCACCGGTCGCGAGCATGGGATCCAGAACCACGACCCGGGCCCTGTCCAGTCCGGCGGGAAGACGCATGTAGTAGGAAACCGGTTCGAACGTCGTTTCGTCCCGATACAGCCCCATATGACCGACCCTCGCTTCCGGAACGAGGCGCAGGGTTCCGTCCAGCATACCGAGTCCGGCCCGGAGGATCGGCACCACGACCACATCCTCCGCCAGCACGTGCCCCACCGCGGGCTCCAGCGGCGTCCTGACCTCCACCTCGCGCACGCGTAGATCCCTCAGCGCCTCGTACGCCAGAAAGGACGCGACTTCCGAAAGCGTCTTCCGGAACACCGCATGCGGCGTGTCCGCCGCGCGCAGAACGGCGAGGTCCCGCTGGACCAGCGGATGGTCGACGACGGTCAATCGGGCCATGGGGATCGGGCGCCTACCAGTGCTTGGTGTCCTGGCCGCCGGTCTTCTTCGATGCGACCACCTGGCGGTGCTTCTCCTCGTTCTCGACCCACGGCTTCCGCTCGAAGTAGCTGTCCATGATCTTCTTGAGGAGTCCGGACAGGAGAATCAACGTCAGAACGTTGGGAAGCGTCACCAGGGACAGCGCGACGTCGCCCAGGTCCCAGATGGTGGTCACGGCGACCACCGCCCCGACGAAGTGCATGACGAGGAAGACGAACTTGTACGGAAGGATGGCCCGCCTGCCCAGGAGGTAGTTGGCGCACCGGTCCCCGTAGTAACTCCACGAGATCGCCGTGGAAATGGCGAACAGGAAGACGCAGAAGAGCACGATGTAGCGACCCATCCACCCGAATCCGAGCGGCTCGAGTCCACGCTCGAACCCGAGGGCCGTGAGCGGCGAGCTGTTCCGGACGGCGTTCCCGTACAGCGTCGTGGTTTCGCCTCCATCGAAGACCGCGGTATTGCGCGAGGGATACAGGGTGCCGGTGAACGGTTCGGTCTGCGCCTCGTCCGTATACAGGCGATCCACCGCCACGTCGTAGTAGGCGAGCACGGGCTCGGTGCTGTCCACGGCCCGACCGTCTTCGTATGCCACCATGTCCGGCCTCAGGGCCGCGTCGCCAATTCCTTCCGTGACCGTCACATACGAGATATTGTTGTCCGTAAGCGCCAGGCCGGTGGGGATCCGCGCATCGTACACCCCGGTGGAAACGATCACGAGACCGGTCATCGTGCAGATCACGATGGTGTCGATGAACGGCTCGAGAAGCGCCACCACGCCCTCGGAGACCGGCTCGTCCGTCTTCGCGGCCGAGTGGGCGATCGGGGCGGAACCCTGTCCCGCCTCGTTGGAGAACAGGCCTCGCTGTACCCCGTATCGCAGCGTGAAGATGAAGATGCCGACGCCCGTGCCGGCCACGCCGGCGGTGGGGTTGAAGGCCTCCGAGATGATGGTGCCGAAGGCCGGAAATATCGCGCCGGGATTCGCCAGCAGGATGACCAGCGCGGAGAGCACGTAGACGGATGCCATCACAGGAGCGAGAATGCCGGTGACCGCTCCGATTCGCCGGATGCCGCCGATGATCACGAGGCCCACGACGGATGCCGAGAAGAGGCCGGTGATCCAGACCGGAATGCCGAAGTTGTCGGCGACCTGGGTGGCGATCGTATTGGCCTGGATCGCGTTTCCGGTCATGAACGACGTCATCATCAGCATGATGGCGAAGAAGATGGCGACCGGCTTCCAGTTCCAGCCATACACCTCCCTCATGCCCCGTTCGATGTAGTACATCGGTCCGCCGGACACGGAGCCTTCCCACGCGTGGCTCTCGTCGATGGACACGCGGAAATGCTGCGCCAGCGTCACCTCGCTGAACTTGGTCGCCATGCCCAGGAGCGCCGTCATCCACATCCAGAACAGCGCGCCGGGTCCGCCCCAGTGGATGGCGAGGGCGACTCCCGCGATGTTGCCGATGCCGACCGTCGCCGAAAGCGCTGTGGTCAGCGCCTGGAAGTGCGACACGTCCCCCGGTTCGTCGGGATCGTCGTACTTGCCCG
>JAHEEH010000093.1 GCA_024640835.1 Bacteroidota bacterium | reverse complement strand
ACATCCGGTCCTGGAAATCCGCCCGGCCGGGGTTGGAGGTCCGCGCCAGGATGAAGGCGGCCGTCCCCGCGTGCTCGAGGAACGGCTCCACCGAATCCTCTCCCATGTAAGGACTCACCGTCACGGCATCGAATCCGAGGTCCACGAGCACGGACCGGGCGTAGAATCGGGCCGAGTTGCCGATGTCGCCCCTCTTGGCATCGGCGATCGCAGGAACGCCCGCCGGAATCCTGCTTCTGACCCGGCGCAGGGCGCGGACCCCCTCGTCGCCGAGCGCTTCGAAGAAGGCGAAGTTCACCTTGTAGGCGGAAGCGTAGGGGGCGGTTGAATCGATGACGTCGTGACAGAAGTCGATGACCCCCTGCACGCCCTTCATGCCCGCCGGGAGTCGATCCGGGTCCGGATCGAGGCCCACGCACAGGACCGTGCCGGTCCGCTGCTGCGAGTCGTCCAGTCTGCCTTCGAATGTCCCTTGCATGGGCTCTGCGCGCTGATCGGCCGAATATACTCCCCGGACAGATGAACCCGCGGACACGAGGGGGCGTATGATTTAGCGAAACTTCGCTGGGCGCGTGTTTACGCCCTGCCGGTGGTGCCGCATCTTCAGGCGCCGCATGACAGCCAACCGATTCAACCAGGGATAGCGATGGGTCTCGACGATCTCAAGCTCAAGAACGTGTCCGATCGCGACCGGGCCATGATCCAGGACATCGAGAACATGATGGGGCCGGAGCCAGAGGACATGGGATTTGCCAAGAATCTCTTCTGGGGCCGGCTGCGCGAGGACCTCGTATTCCCGTATCCGGTCGTTCCGGCGACGGAAAGGACTCGCTGCGATGCGCTGGTGGCCGAACTGGAGGTCTACATGCGGGACGAACATCCGGCCATCCAGATCGACCGGGAGCAGCGAATCCCGCAGTCCGTCATCGACCGACTGTTCGCGATGGGCGTGATGGGGATGACCATTCCCGAGGCGTATGGCGGTCTTGGCTTCGGCATCACCAGCTACAACCGGGTGCTCGAGACAATCGGTCGCACGTGCGCGTCCACGGCGGTCGTCGTTTCCGCCCACCAGTCCATCGGCTGCAAGGCCCTGATGATCTTCGGCAACGAGGAGCAGAAGAAGACCTTCCTTCCGAAAGTGGCACGCGAATACCTGTCGGCGTTCTGCCTGTCCGAGCCCAACGTGGGATCCGACGCCCAGGGCCTCGAAACCACGGCGGTGAAGTCCGCCGACGGCACGCACTTCATCGTGAACGGCGAGAAGAAATGGGCCACGTCGGCGCCCGACAGCGGCTTCTTCACGGTGGTGGCCAACCAGGAGATCACGGACCCGAAGACCGGGAGGAAGCGTGTGGCGTCCACCGCGCTCATCGTTACACCGGACATGGAAGGGGTGGACGTCTTCGAGAAGAACAGGAGCAAGGTGGGCATCCGGGGCACGTGGCAGGGCCGGATCCGCCTGACGAACGTCAAGGTGCCGGTCGCCAACGTGCTCCATCGCGAAGGCAAGGGGATCCACGTCGCCCTGTCATGCCTGAACTTCGGTCGCTGCACCCTGTCGGCCGGCGTGACCGGCGCCGCGAAGCAGGCCATGGACCAGGCCGTGAAGTGGGTCCAGACCCGGTACCAGTTCGGTCGGCCCATCGCGGACTTCGAGCTGGTCCAGCAGCGGGTTGCCCGGATGGCCGCCTATACGTTCGCGATGGACGCCACGCTGTACATGATGACCGGGATGCTGGACGCGGGCGAGAAGGACATCATGGTCGAGACCGCCATGACCAAGGTGTTCTGTTCGCAGCACGGGTGGGAGGTGATCGACGACGCCGTACAGATCATGGGTGGCGAGGCGTTCATGACCGAGAACGAGATCGAGCGTTCGTGGAGGGACAACCGGATCCATCGCGCGGTCGAGGGTTCCAACGAGGTCATGCAGCCGTTCATCTTCGCCTACGGCGGCAAGCAGCTCGTCGAGTACATGATGGGCATACAGGGCGCGCTGGGCTGGGACGGAGACGAGTCCGTTCTCTCCAATATCCTGCGGATAGGCCGGAACGGCCTGAATCCCAGGATCCTGGGCCGGGCGATTCCGCTCGCCGGCCAGATCTTCCTGGGGATCAAGCCGTCGGTGCCGAGGATAGGCGTGCTGGATCCCCGGCTGGCGGCGCACGGGCGGCGCCTGTCGCGTCTCGTCCGCAGGCACGCGCACTCGTTCAAGCTGGCCAGCAAGCGCTACCGGGAAGAGATCATCGGCCTGCAGGCCGTGCAGGCCCGGATCGCCGACAACGCGATGTTCCTGTTTGCGCTGTCGGCCTCACTCTCACGGGTGGATCACCTGCTCCGGCACGGGGCCTCGGGAAGCGGGTTCGATCGGGATTACGCGGCGTTCGAACATGCCTTCGACCTTTTCGAACTGCGATTCCTGAGGAACCTGGAGGAGCTGCGGAACAACGCCGATGTGAGCATGCGGAAGGCCGCCGAGGCGGCCCGCCTTCACAACGACACGCTTCCGGCCGACCGGTTCTACATTCACGAGGGATCGCCGGTGGCCCGCGGGCAGGGGCGCCCGGTGACCACGGAGCACATTCCGCAATTCCCGGGGGACGGAACCCGCATGCCCGGCGGAGACGGGCATGCGCGGTCGGTCACGCCGCCGGCCGAGGGGACTCCATCCCCGTAACGGCCTGCTCAGGCGATCCGATCGAAACGAGTGTACGGTCTGAGCGCCTCCGGAATGTCGATGGACCCGTCCTCTCGCTGGTTGTTTTCGATCAGGGCTGCGACAATTCTCGGCAGGGCGAGGGCGGAGCCGTTGAGCGTGTGGACGAATTCCGGGCGCCCGCCGTCGGCCGGGCGATAGCGGATCCACATGCGGCGCGCCTGGAACGCTTCGTAGTTGGAGACAGAGGACACCTCCAGCCACCGCTCCTGGGCCGCGCTCCACACCTCCAGGTCGTAGGTCTTCGACTGCGCGAACCCCATGTCGCCCGTGCACAGGACCAGGCGTCTGTACGGAAGCGCCAGAAGCTGCAACAGGCGCTCGGCGTCCTCCCGCAGCGACTCCAGGGCCTCGTAGCTGCGGTCGGGATGTGCGAACTGGACCAGCTCGACCTTGTCGAACTGGTGAAGGCGGTTCAGGCCCCGCACGTCCTTGCCGTACGATCCGGCCTCGCGCCGGAAACAGGGCGAATACGCGCAGTAGCGGATGGGCAGATCGGCCTCGGCGACGATCTCGTCCCGGTGCAGGTTCGTCACCGGGACTTCGGCGGTGGGAATCGCGTAGAGACCGTCCCGCGTCATTTCGTACATCTGGTCTTCCTTGTCGGGCAGCTGACCCGTTCCCCGGGCGCTGTCCGCGTTGACCATGATGGGGGGCTCCACTTCCGTGTACCCTGCAGCCGATACCGCCATGTCCAGGAAGAACTGGATCAGGGCGCGCTGCAGACGGGCGCCTCGTCCGACGTAGAACGGAAAACCCGCGCCGGCAACCTTCGCGCCGCGGCCGAAGTCGACCAGGCCGTGGCGTTCCAGGAGGTCCCAGTGGGGAAGCGGCCTGAAGTCGAAGACCGGAATGACCCCGTTCGTGAAGGCCATCAGGTTGTCCTCGGACGAGGCGCCCACCGGGACGGACTCGTGCGCGACATTGGGGATATCCAGCATCGCCGCTTCGAGGCTCGCCTCGACTTCCCGGAGCCGGTCCTCGCCCACTCGGATCGCGTCCTTGAGTCTCGCGGCCTCTTCCTTCGCCCGTTCTGCTTCGTCCCTGCGCCCGGCCTTGAACAGGGCACCGACTTCCCTTGCGACCTCGTTCGAACGCTCGCGCGCACTCTGGACCGTCGTGACGATCGACTTGCGCTCGGAGTCCAGGTCGACGGCACGGTCGAGGACGCCCGTATCACGATACCCCTTGTTCCGCATGGCCAGGCGGAAGCGGTCCGGATCCTGTCGGATAGTCTGGATGTCGAGCATGAAGGCGAAAAGGAAGGACCGGAGTCAGCCGGCAGTCTGGGAAATGGTCAGTTCGGCCCGGATCCGGGTCAACGCGTCACGGAGCGGAGTGGGGCGGTAGCCGAGCTCCGACTCCGCCTTCAGTATGATGAAGCCGGTGCGGGCGGGTCGCACCGCGGCCTGGGTGAGGCCGGAGGAATCGATCGGGGTGATCAGGGCTTCGTCGAAGTCGAACGCCCGCGCGACGTCCACGGCGAGTTCATGGATCGACACGATCTCGCTCCCGGATACGTGATAGGTACCGGTCTTGCCGAACCGGAGAATCCGCTCGATCCCGAAGGCCAGGTCCGGCGCCCAGGTGGGTGTGCGCACCTGGTCGGTGACGACGCGGATGGAGCGGCCGCGGGAGAGCTCGTCGATCATCCACAGGACGACGTTGGACCGGGCCAGCTGCTCGCCCGTGCCGAACACGAGCGCGGTGCGTACGACGGTCCACTGATCGATTCCGGCTCCGCGTGCTGCATTCTCGGCGGCCAGCTTGGACTTGCCGTAGAAGTTGACCGGCAGAGGTCGGTCGGGCTCGCGATACGGGCCACCGGTACCGTCGAAGACGAAATCACTCGAGAGCTGGACCAGCCGGGCGCCGGACGACAGGCACAGCCTGGCGATCAGGTCCACTGCGTCGACGTTCAACCTCCAGCAGGCCTGCCGTTCGGTCTCGCAGGCATCCACGTGGGTCATGGCCGCACAGTTGACCACGACGTCGGGCGAGAAGTCCTGGAATACGCGCTTCAGGTCGTCGGGCCGGTTGACGTCCAGCGCCATGTAGCCACAGGAGCCGCCACGGAATCGGGGCTGGGCCTGGATTCCGGTTGCCAGCACGTCGTACTCCGGAAAGCGCCCGAGCACGCGTACGAGGGCCTGGCCGAGCAGGCCGTTGGCTCCGGTAACGAGAACGCGGCGGTACAGCATGACGTGGTGATCGTGGACACGCCCACAGAACGGACGCGGTTCGGCCGGGTTTCTACGGATAATACCGCAGTCCGACTCCGGCTCCCATGATTCCGCGCCAGTCGGGCGTCATCTGGATTCGTGGAGAGGCCTGGAAATGCACTTCGAATCGACCCCGGTAGAACCGGGCGCCGGCCGTCACGCCCGCAGCCAGGGACTGCTCGCCCTCGTTTCGACCCACCGCGACACCGGGTCCGAGGAACAGCCCGATCGGTGATCGCGTGATGCCGAAGTCGCGAGTGACGTGAGCCTGGAAGAGATAGTAGTCGTCGGGGTCGAACGTGGCCAGAAGGGTCAGTGCATTGAACGACGACCGGGAATCGGCACCCGGCTCGAGCAGGATCCGCACGGTCAGTCCGGCCGGCGTGCCGACCTGGGCTCCGAGTCCGATCCGTCCGGGCTGCGCCGCCACGGTGCCCGTCGTCACCATGGAAAGGACCAGGACCAGGGCTCTCCCGGAGTTCGTGCCCGGGGCCATTCCCTCACTCATCGCCTGTCGCCGTCGGACCGAGCAGGAACTCGGCGATCCCTTTCGCCTGGTCCGGCGCAATCCGGCCGGCCAGGAGAAGGCGCAGTTCCCGTCGCCGTCCGGCTCCGGCATACCGTTCTCGCTCCTCGTCCGTTTCGGCCGCGACCGGGGGCACTCGCTGCGGCCGACCGCCGTCGTCGATGGAGACGAACGTGTAATATGCCTCGTTGCACTTGCGCCGTGTCAGCGTGGCCGGATTCTCGGCCCAGACGTTGATCTCGACCTCCATGGACGTTCGGAACGCGCGGTTCACCTGGCTCTCCAGGACGACGATTTCTCCCTGGCGGATGGCGGACCGAAAATCGACCGTGTCGACGGACGCCGTCACGCAGACTCGGCCGGTGTGACGTTGCGCTGAAATGGCAGCGCAGATGTCCATCCAGTGAAGAAGACGGCCCCCCATGAGATTCCCCAGGCTGTTGGTGTCATTGGGGAGCACGATCTCGCTCATCGTGCAGTGGGATGCTCCAGCGGGACGCGGTGCCCAGTCCATCAGGTCTTCTGCTTTTTCTTCTTCGCAGCCGGGAAGAGGATGTTGTTCAGGATGAGCCGGTATCCTGGCGAATGCTTGTGCAGGGACAGGTCCGTGGCCGGATCACCGACGAGATGCTGGTAGTCCTCCGGATCGTGTCCACCGTAGAACGTGAACGTACCCTCTCCGAAGGTGCCGTTAAGATAGCGCACCTCGTCCCTTCCGGGGGCTTCGGCCAGGATGACGACCTCGGGCTTCAGGAACCGCTTGCGGAAGTTGGACGTCTGGCCGACAAAACCCTTGACCGTCGAGACGTGATCCTGGGTCAGCATCGTCGGTACCGGATCCCATTTTGCACTGAACTCGAAGAGCGTGAAGTAGTCGAGCGCCGGGTTCCTGAGTGGTGGCGGCGGGGCTCCGGCGTCGATGTCGGAGTGTTCGTATTCGCGTGCATTGAACGAGGGCCGGAAGCCCTCGAACGCAAACGTACGCGAGAAGTCCAGCCTCTGGAGCGCGTCGGGATCGACCGGATCGCCGTCGTACTCGGTCGGCACGATGTCGACTCCGAACGCCGCCTGCGCAATGTCGAAGGTGTCGGTTCCGGAACACATGGCGAAGAGGAATCCGCCGCCCCCGACGTACTCACGGATCGTGCGCACGACCGCCTGCTTGAGCTCGGATACCTTGCGGAAGCCACGACGGGTTGCCAGGGCCTCGGCCGTTCGCTGCTGCTCCACGTACCAGGCCGAGGCGCGAAAGGAGAAGAACTTGCCGTACTGTCCGGTGAAATCCTCGTGGTGCAGGTGCAGCCAGTCGTAGTCGCCGAGCCGCCCGTCCAGGATCTCGTCGTCGTAGATCATGTCGTAGGGCACCTCGGCGTACGTCAGGGCAAGGAGGACGGCATCGTCCCAGGGCAGGGTCTGATCGGGGGCGTACACGGCGATCCGCGGCGGCGTCTCGAGTCGGATCGTGCTCATGTTCCTGTCCTCGCGTTCGATCTCGGCCAGGATGGACGCCGTCCCGCTTCCGGAGAGGACCTCGAAGCTCACTCCACGGACTCGC
>JAHEEH010000092.1:6640-7032 GCA_024640835.1 Bacteroidota bacterium | reverse complement strand
CGGCGCCCGGAGGGAGTACGAGGCCATCGGCGGAAGGGCACCCATGCTGCGTCACGTGAGTGAGCAGGCCGTCATGCTCCAGCGTCACCTGGCCAGGACGTACGCGCAGCAGCCGGTGGATTTCCGCGTCTACATGGCCATGCGCTACGGCGATCCTTCGCCGCAGAGCGCCATTCGCCGGATGATGGCCGACGGCGTAAGTCACGTCGTTCTGGTCCCGCTGCATCCGCAGTTCTCCGAAACGACGACGGGGTCGTCGCTCGCCTTCTGGAGAGCGGCCGCCCACCGCGAGGGGTCGGAGATCGGAACCGTCGCCATCCGGGCCTATCCGGAGGAAACCGATTTCGTCCAGGCGCTGTCGGACCGCATCGACGAGGCACTGCAGCGATTCC
>JAHEEH010000092.1:3027-6630 GCA_024640835.1 Bacteroidota bacterium | reverse complement strand
TTCCCGCGCTCCGTGCGACGCGAGGTCAAGGTGCTCTTCGCCGCCCACGGATCCGCGCCGCGGGGCCGACATACCCGATGTGCGCCCTACTGCTGCCACGTGCACCGGACCGTGGAGGCCGTCATGCAGCTCCGCGGTCACGATCGACCGTTCGGTGTCGCATTCCATTCCCAGCCCGGGCTCCCGGCCCGGCTCGCGCCGACCCTGCTGGATTCCGTGAGACGCCTGGGTGAGGAGGGGCAGCGGGCGGTCCTGGTGATTCCCGTGTCGTTCGTGACCGAGCAGGTCGATACGGCCTATCGACTGGACGTCACGGTTCGCCGGGAAGCCGAGGCCAGCGGGATCGCGCACTACGAGGTGGCGATGCCGCTCAACTGTCATCCGCTTTTCATTCGCGCCCTGGCCGACATCACGGCGGAGCGCCTGAGGGTAGCCGGCGAGCCGCTGCTGGTCCGCGACTGGACGGCGCGCGAGGGGACCTGCCCGCGCGGGCGGTGGTCGGGCGTTTCCGCGGACGGGGCAGGATTCGACGCGCGGTGCTCGGCGTGCGAGTTCGCGGCGGAGGACATCGGACTATCGGCAGGACAAACCCCCTGACGGGGTGGATCAGTACGAGAAGTACTGCTCCAGTTCCTTGAGGGAGTCCGGCGTCGTGGGGGCGTCGCTCACGACCCTTCCGTGGTCGATCAGGGTGATCCGGTTGCAGAGCTCGGTGACGTGCCCCAGGTCGTGGCTCGAAATGAGCATGGTCGTGCCCGAGCGGCCGTGCATCTGCCGGAGCAGCTGCTTCAGCCGGATCTGGGACGGCGGATCCAGGTTCGCGAACGGCTCGTCCAGGATCACGAGCCTCGGCTCGAAAAACAGGGCGGCCGTGATGCCCACCTTCTTCGCGTTACCCGTGGAAAGCTCCTGCAGGTAGCGCGCCGATCCGTTCTCGGGGAGGAAGCTCCGGTAGGCCACGAGGGCCGTCTCGGCCTCCGAGCGCGACATGCCGTAGATCGTCCGGATGAAGTCCAGGAACTCCTCTGCCGTTAGGAAGCCGATCAGGAAGCGGTCGTCCAGGTAGGAGCCGGTGAAGCCCTTCCACCCGCCGGATTCGGAGACGGCATTCCCGTCGATGAGGACCTCGCCGCCGTCCGGCTGGATGAGATCCAGGACCAGGCGAAGAAACGTGGTCTTGCCGGCCCCGTTCGACCCGACCAGGCCGACGATCTCGCCGGGCGCCACCTGCCAGGAGGGGACGTCGAGCACGGTCCGTCCGCCGTACTGCTTGACGAGCTGGTTGACGCGGATCATCATCGACGGAAGCCGGCGGCCATGAAGTGTTTCCTGGACTCGAGAGCGGCCGCGTGCCGGCGTATCCAGACCTCCGTGGCAGCCAGACCCAGCAACCCGATAACGGCGAGAAGGGTCCATGCCAGCGCCGTCTGGTCCTTGAGCGCGAGCAGCAGGAGCGTCGGCGGCAGGGCCGTGGGGAAGAACCAGAGCCAGTGGCGAAGCGAGAATCCCTCGTAGTTCAGGACGCCTCCGTTGCGACCGAGATCGATCGGTTCGTGGTTGCGGACGGCGAGCTCCATGATGAGCTGGCTCGTGATGCCCGAATTGTAGAACAGGAACGCGACGTGCAGCGGCACCAGGTCGGGGCGCAGCCACAGGAAGAGCGGGAGGCTGATGATGAACAGAAGGAGGCACGAACCCTGGAGCACGAGCACCTTGCTGCGGGCGAGCAGGCGCATCCGCAGGTCCCGCCCGATGATCGCGTCGAAGTGCTGGCTGTCCCATCCGAACATGAGCTGCCCGTAGTTCAGGACGAAACCGCCGGAGGCGAAAAGCCCCATGACGGCGGCGAAGACGAACTCGCCGAACACGGCGGGGCTCGCCAGCAGGAACAGGAGATAGACCGTGCTGAACAGGAGGGACACCACGACGTAGTGTCGGGGTCGCCGGTTTCGGGACATCAGGCGCAGTTCCAGCCACACGAGGTGCCCGACGACGCTCCACCGCTCGGCCAGCTCATACAGGCGGCCCGCCCTGCGCGGCGGTACCAGGTCGAAGGTCATGCCCCGCACCGAGTCGTAGATGGCCGCGGCGGCGAAGACCGCCGATCCCAGGACGAAGATCGCGAGCGAGAGCATCGTGAACACGTCCATGCCCAGGAGCGGCGTGAACAGGCCCTCCGAGATGGTACGGATCACGTGCGCTCCCACGTACTCGTCCAGGAACCCGATGACCAGGAGGCTGGCGAGGATCGTCAGGAACAGCCCCTCCTGTTTCTGCAGCAGGGTGCGCAGGTACAGGTTCGCGAAATTGGACACGAGCAGGAGCGCGAAACCGCCCACCGTCCAGGCGATCGCCGCGGAGGTTCCGTAGGTCGGTGCGATGTGCCAGATGGCCAGCGGTATCGTGAACAGCAGCGGAAACAGGTTGTGCAGCGACACGGTCGTCGCTCCCACGAAGAACGCGATCAGGTAGCCCCGCCTCACCGGCAGGTGCAGGTACGGCAGCAGCTGCAGGCGCGGGGTCTTCTGGAACAGGAAGCGCAGCCCGAACAGTCCGATGAGCGTGTTCAGCGCGTAGGCGTTCACGAGCTCGAGCGCTCCCGTCTCGACGCCGAACTTCACCGCGAACTTGGGGAAGAAGGCCCCCAGTACCACCAGCGTGAAGGCCAGGTACAGTCCCAGGAGGCTCACGATGACGACCATGAGCCGCTCGCCCGGTCGCATGGCGCTGCGACGCAGGCGCCGGAACTGGTTCCGGAGCAGCAGGGCGAGAATCCTATGGGCGGGCAGGGGTCTGCGCATGCGGTCAGGCGTCGGGAAGGAGGAAGTCGATTTCCCGCGTCTCCGGGTTGGCGGATGCGACCAGGACATCCAGGGGATCGCCCAGCCGGAAGGTCCGCCCGGTGTACCGGCCGGTCAGGGAGAAGGTGGTTTCGTCATACTCGTAGTAATCGTCCGAAAGCTCGCGAACGTGAATGAGGCCCTCGACGAGCAGCGCGTTCAGCTCGACGAACACGCCGAACCGTGTCACGCCGCTCACGACGCCCGCGAAGCGGTCGCCCACGTGCTGCTGCATGTACTCGACCTGCTTCAGCTTGACGGACTCGCGCTGCGCCTCGTCGGCCGCCTTTTCACGGTCCGAAGCATGCTCGCAGGCCGCCTTCAGATCGCCGAACCCCGGGGTCGGCCGGCCGGCGGCGAGGTCCTTCAGCAGCCGATGCACCATCAGGTCGGGGTAGCGGCGAATCGGGCTCGTGAAGTGCGTGTACTGCGGGAAGGCCAGCCCGAAGTGCCCCACGTTTTCCGGGCTGTAGACGGCCTTGGCCATCGCGCGCAGGGCCGCTTCCTCGATCACCGGTTCCTCGGGCCGTCCCCGGGCCGCGTTCAGCAGGCGGTTGAGCTCCTGGCCCGCGATCCGTCCACCCTGCGAGACCACCTGGTACCCGAATGCGCGCACGTACGCCACGAGCTGGGTCATGCGCTCGGCGTTCGGACGGTCGTGCACGCGGTACACGAAGGCCGCGTCGGGATGGCGACGATCCGCGTGCGAGGCGACGGTCCGGTTCGCGAGCAGCATGAACTCCTCGATGAGCCGATGCGTGTC
>JAHEEH010000092.1:0-3017 GCA_024640835.1 Bacteroidota bacterium | reverse complement strand
ACCGTTCCGTCGTCGGCGAGCACTACCTGCACCTCCGGCAGGTCGAAGTCGATCGCCCCCTGGTCCATGCGACGCGTCCGGATGCGCTCCGCCAGCACGGCGAGCTGTCGCAGCGCGGTCACCACGTCGGGGTCCGCCGCGCTCGCTTCCACGGGATCGTCCAGGATGTCCTGGGCCTCCTCGTAGGTCAGGCGCGCCCGCGAGCGGATGACCGATTCGGCGATCCGGTAGTCCGTCACCGTTCCGTCGGCCTCCAGCGTCAGGATGCATGAAAACGTGAGCCGGTCCTCGTTCGGGCGCAGCGAGCACAGGTTCGAGGACAGCCGCTCCGGAAGCATCGGGATCACGCGGTCGACCAGGTACACGCTGGTCCCGCGCTCGAACGCGGCCTGGTCGAGGGCCGACTCCGGGAGCACGAAATGCGAGACGTCCGCGATGTGGACGCCCACCTCGAACCGGTCCCCGTCCAACACCTTCAGGTGCAATGCATCGTCGAAATCCTTCGCGTCCTTCGGATCGATCGTGAAGACGGCGTCCCGACGCAGGTCGAGCCGGTCCTCCAGCGCCGTCGCGTCCAGGGCTTCCGGACGCGCCTCGGCCTCGACGAGCGCTTCCGCCGGGAAATCGGCGTCGATCCCCATGCTCATGGCCAGGGCGAGCGTGCGCACGGCCGCGTCGTCGGAGGGACCGATGACCCGGAGCACCCTTCCCTCCGGTGCCCCTCGTGGATCGTCGAAGCGGTCGATGGCGACCACCACCTTGTCTCCGTCCCGCGCGTTGCCCGGATCGGTGACGTAGACCTCCCGCGTCAACCGGCGGTCGTCGGGATCCACGATGCCGAAGCGTCCCCGGGTACGGAACGTGCCGACGGTCTGCGCCCGGCCCCTCCGGACCACCTCGATCACTTCGGCCTCCCTCCGACGATCGTCACGCGACGGGGCGTCGAGGCCGATCAGCACCGTGTCGCCGTCGAGGGCCGTCCCCATCCGGCGCTGATGCACGTAGATCTCCTCGTCCTCTCCCTCGATGCGTACGAAACCGTACCCCTGGGGCCGGACCGAAAGCACGCCTTCGACCCGCGCGGATCGCTTTCGATAGCCGACCCGCCCCCCCTTTACGCGGGCAGCGAGGCCCTCGGCGACCAGGCCGTCGAGCACGTCGTGAAACAGCTCGTAGTCGGACCGCCGCCGAATGTCCAGTCGCTTCGCGAGGTCCTTGGGCCGGAACAGGCGGTCGCCGTGGTTCCGGAGCATGGACAGCACGCGCGAACGCATGCGCTGGCGGTCGGCGTCACGGGGCTGCATGCAGGGTGTCGATGAAGTGCCGCCGGGGTACGGCGCCCGGGCGGTCGGGGTTTCCCGCGACCCTACGCCAGGGGGAGAAGCCTCGCCGGAGCCGTTTCGCGGACCAGGGCGCGCGCGAGGGCCGTCGTGGCGTCGACGAGCGGAAGAGGCGACCTTCCCGGATCACGAAATGCAACGGAAAGCTCCGTGCAGCCGAGAATGACGGCCTCGGCACCCCGCGCGGCCAGGTGGTCGATGGCTTCCGACAGCTCGCCCATGGCCCTCTCCGTGACCGGGCCCGGGTGCGCCTTGATGCCGTAGTCGGGATCGTAGATGGCGCGATGCACCCGTGCTTCCTGCATCTCCGAGTCGGGAATGACGGGCAGCAGGCCGGCCTTCTCGAGGCGGACGTCGTAGATCCCGGAGCGGTACGTGCCGAGTGTCGCCAGGAGTCCGATCCGCCTGGCGCGGGGAACGCGCTGCGCGACGAAGACCACGGCCTCGTCGATGAGGTGCAGGAGGCGAAGCCCGGGCGCCCTGCGCGGGAGCCCTGCGACGACCTGGTCGAAAATGGCCGGTGCGTGGGCCGTGTTGCACGGAATGCCGGCGACCTGCACGCCGAGCCGGGCGAGGTCGGCCGCCACGTCCAGGATCGGACCGGCAGGGTTGATCGGGGCATAGCCCTCGAGAAACGCGGTGCGGTCCGGAATCCGGTCCGCGTACGAGAGGAGGGCCACCGGAAGATGGTCCTGGTCGCGCCGGGCCTCGGTCGCCGCCAGGATCCGTTCCACGAGCAGCAGACCCGCGTGCGGGCCGACGCCCCCGATGACTCCGATGGGATGTGTCATGCCGCGGTCGGGGATGGTGGCATCGGCCAGTATATTGCCGGGCGTCCACTAAGTCGACTGGCCCATGCGGCATCATGCAGCAGTCCTCACGCTCCTCGTCGCGCTCTGTCCGGCCCGGTCCACCGCCCAGGTTTCCACGAGGTTCACGGTGACTGCCCCTTCACCGGATCGTCCCCGCTCCCGCGACCTGGGTATCGCGCCGGGCGTCCTTCAGCCCGGACCCCTGAATGCCATTACCGACGTCGAGGGAGTCCGTGTCGGCCACGTGACGATCGTCCGCGGGGACTCGGTGAGAACCGGCATCACGGCCGTCCTTCCGCACGGCGGCAACGTGTTCCAGGACAAGGTGCCGGCCGGCTTCGTGGCCGCGAATGCCTTCGGAAAGTTCGCCGGGTCCACGCAGATCGTGGAGCTCGGGGAAATCGAGACCCCGATCCTGCTCACGAACACGCTGTCGGTGCCGGAGGCCATGGCGGGCGCCATCGAGTGGACGCTTCGCCAGGAAGGGAACGAGCGGGCCGGGTCGGTGAACGCGGTAGTCGGGGAAACCAACGACGGTCGACTGAACGACATCCGGGCGCGCGTCGTCCGACCCGGGGATGCCGTGGCGGCCATCGAGGCCGCGGAGGCGGGAGCGGTGGAGGAGGGGAGCGTGGGAGCGGGAGCCGGGACCGTGGCGTTCGGATGGAAGGGTGGGATCGGGACGAGTTCCCGGCGCCTTCCCGGGGATCTGGGAGGCTGGACGGTGGGCGTCCTGGTCCAGACCAACTACGGCGGGATCCTGCAGATGGATGGCGTGCCCGTGGGCGAGGAACTGGGGCGGTACTACCTGAAGGAGGTCGTCGACCGGGGCGATGCGGACGGGTCGGTGATCTTCGTGGTGGCG
>JAHEEH010000091.1 GCA_024640835.1 Bacteroidota bacterium | reverse complement strand
GATCACCTGGCCGCGCAGGCGTGGCTCTGGAAGGATCATACGGGGCATGCCGAGGCACGGCTCATCACGGAGACCGCGAGTCGCCTCCGGCCCGAATACCTGGCGAAGTGCGGCGGGACCTACAGTTCGGAGTGGTTCTGGTCCAAGATCTGGCACTGCCTCGCGGTGGCCCCGGAGGTCTTCGACGCGGCGTTCACGTGGGTCGAGCACGCCGACTGGGTGCCCGCGATGCTGACGGGCACGGAGCATCCGGACAGGATCGTCCGGGGCGTGTGCGCGGCCGGACACAAGGCGCTCTACCACGAGTCCTGGGGCGGCTACCCGGACGAGGAATTCCTGGCCGCCCTGGATCCCCGGCTGGCGCGGCTGGCGCCGACTCTGCGTCGAAGGACGTCCACCGTGGCCGCCCGGGCAGGGAGCCTGACGGCGGAGTGGGCCGTGCGTCTCGGCCTTCCTGCGGGCCTGCCCGTGGCCGTCGGTGCCTTCGACGCGCACCTCGGGGGCGTGGGGTCCGGGATAGGACCGGGCACGCTCGTCAAGAACATCGGGACGTCGACCTGCGACATGATGGTGGCCCCGCTGGACCGCGACCTGCCCGACGTGCCGGGCCTGTGCGGCATCGTGCCCGAGTCCATTCTGCCCGGCCAGTTCGGCCTCGAGGCCGGACAATCGGCGGTCGGCGACATCTTCGCCTGGTTCGTCGACGTCGTGCGGCCGGAGGACGGGAGCCACGCCGCGCTCACGGCCGGGGCCGAGCAGCTTCGGCCGGGCGAGAGCGGACTCCTCGCCCTCGACTGGCACAACGGCAACCGCACCGTCCTCGTGGACCAGCGCCTGTCGGGCCTGATCCTGGGCCTCTCGCTCCACTCCTCTCCCGCCGAGATCTACCGGGCCCTCATCGAGGGAACGGCGTTCGGTGCGCGGGTCATCATGGAGCGGTTCGAGGAATACGGCATCACCGTCGAGCGCATCGTGAACTGCGGCGGCATATCCGCCCGGAACCCGCTCGTGATGCAGATCTACGCCGACGTCATGAACCGGACCATTCTCATCGCCGCCAGCGACCAGACCGCGGCCCTCGGATCGTCCGTGGCCGCGGCGGTCGTGGCCGGCTCCGCAGCGGGGGGCTACGATGACTTCGAGTCCGCCACGCGCGCCATGACCTCGGTCCGCGACGTCCGGTTCGAGCCGGACCCGGATGCGGCGCGCGTCTATGCGCGGCTGTACGGACTGTATCGTCGCCTCCACGACGCGTTCGGCATCCAGGGACACGCCGAACCCCTGGCCGACGTCATGAAGACCCTGCTCGATCTCCGCGACGAGGTCCGTCGCGCCTGAATCCCGACCTCCACTCCAATCCGAAGCCTCCATGACCCCGTTCGACTGGATCATCATCGCGTGCTACTTCCTGGTCCTCGTTGGCATCGTCTGGTGGTCGTCCCGCAAGCAGGACACCACCACCGACTACTTCCTGGCCGGACGGGACATAGGGTGGTTCGCGGTCGGCGCGTCCCTCTTCGCGTCGAACATCGGGTCGGAACACATCGTGGGACTCGCGGGCAGCGGCGCGAACAACGGCATGGCGCAGGCCCACTGGGAGCTCCACGCGTGGATCATGATCATGCTGGCCTGGGTCTTCGTGCCGTTCTACTACCGGTCGGGGGTCTTCACGATGCCGGAGTTCCTGGAGAAGCGGTTCGACAGCCGCTCGCGCTGGGTGCTTTCGATCGTGTCCCTGGTGGCGTACGTCCTCACCAAGGTGTCCGTGACGGTGTACGCCGGGGCGCTGGTCTTCCGGACCCTGCTTCCCGACACGTTCGGCAGTCCCGACAACGCGTTCTGGGTAGGCGCCATCGTGACCGTGCTGCTGACGGGCATCTACACGGTACTCGGCGGCCTGCGTGCCGTGGTCTATACCGAGGTCATGCAGACCGGTCTGCTGCTCATAGGCTCCGTGTTCATCACGTGGTTCGGGCTCGAGGCCCTCGGGGGATGGGGCGAACTCCGGTCCATCCTGGCCGCCGATCCCGACCGCTTCGCCCTCTGGAGGCCCAACAGCGACACGAACTTTCCCTGGCTGGGCGTGATGGTGGCCTCGCCCATCATCGGCATCTGGTACTGGTGTACCGACCAGTACATCGTGCAGCGCACGCTGTCGGCCCGCTCGCTGAAGGATGCGCGCCGGGGAGCCATCTGGGGAGGCTTCCTGAAGGTCTGGCCGGTATTCATCTTCCTGGTGCCCGGCATGATCGGGTATGCGCTCCAGCAGAAGGGACTCCTGCAGATCGGCGTGGATTCGGAGGGCCGGGTGCTGGGTGACATGGTCTTCCCCTCCATGGTGGCGTCCCTGCTTCCTCTGGGCCTGCGCGGACTGGTGGTCGGCGGCCTGCTTTCGGCGCTCATGAGCTCGCTCTCGTCGCTCTTCAACTCGTGCGCGACGCTGTTCACGGTGGATGTCTACGAGAAGCTCAGACCGGGCAAGACCGAGCGGCACCTGGTGCGCGTGGGACGGATCGCGACCGGCGTCGTCGTGATCTTCGGTCTCCTCTGGATTCCGATCATGAAGGAGATCTCGGAGGGAAACAGCGGGCTGTACGACTACCTGCAGAACGTGCAGGGCTTCCTCGCGCCACCCATCACGGCGGTCTTCCTGCTGGGCCTCTTCAGCCGGCGCATCAACGGCCGGGGAGCGTTCTGGGGCCTGGTGATCGGCTTCATCATCGGCATGGCGAAGCTCACGGTGCAGACGCTCTTCCAGACCGGGGCGATCGAACGGTCGTCCATCCTGGGGACCATAGGCGCCTTCAACGGCTATTACTTCTCGGGCGTGCTGCTCGTGATTTCGGTCGTCCTGATCATCACTATCTCGCTGGCCAGCCCGCAGGAGCCGGAGGAGCAGATCCGGGGACTCACGTTTGCCTCGGTCACGCCCGAGCAGCGATCCGAGAACCGGGCCAGCTGGGACTGGAGGGAAGTGGCCGGGACATCGGTCGTGCTGGGACTCGTGCTCGGCGTCTATCTCTACTTCAGTTTCTGGCTCTGAGGCTTGAGCGGGAGGGATCGGGACCGATTTCAGGGGCATGAAGATCGACCGACAGAAGATCGTCACCTGGTACCGGGAGCAGGGGCGGGACTGGACCGTTTCGGCCGTCCTGCTTCCCATTGCCGTGTACTTTCTCGCGACACGCGGCGAGTACACGTTCATGGACGCGGCCGATCTGATCATCCACGAAGCCGGGCATTTCTTCACCCGGCCGTTCGGTCGCTTCATGACCTACTTCGGCGGCACGCTCATGCAGCTTGCGCTGCCGAGCCTTCTCGTGTGGAATTTCTTCCGGAACGACTACCGAACGGGGACCCAGGTGATGCTCTTCTGGCTCGGACACAACTGCATCAACATCAGCGTGTACGCGGCCGATGCGCGCCTGCGCCGCCTGCCGCTGCTGGGCGGCGACCGCAGCGAGCACGACTGGTGGAACATGCTCGGCATGACGGGAATGCTCGAATTCGACCAGGTCATCGGGTGGTCATTCTTTGCCGTGGCGATCGTGATCTTCGCCGTCATGCTGGTCACTCCGAAATCGATGATCACGTAACCGCTTGATTCCCATGGTCGTCTGGCCGAACGTTCGCGTCGAACCCAGACCACGGCAACCATGGCACGCGTACTCGGCGTCGGCGGCGTCTTTTTCAAATCCCGGGACCCGAAGGCCCTGGGCGACTGGTACCGCGAGTGGCTCGGCATTCCGGTCGATCCGGAATGGGGAGGATTCGGATTCAGCGCGAAGGAGGTGCCCGAGAATGGACTGACCGTCTGGAGTCCGTTCAAGGACGACACGCCCTATTTCGATCCGTCCGTGCAGCCGTTCATGATCAACCTGATGGTCGACGACCTGGACGGGGCCCTTTCGCAGGTTGCACGGGGTGGCGCGGAACTCGTGGGCAACGTCGAGCAGTTCGAGTACGGCCGTTTCGGGTGGTTCATGGATCCGGACGGTGGCCCCGGCAACTCCGGCCAGGGGCGCGCGAATCGCTCTCCTCGAAGGATCGGCTCGACCCCGTCGCAGAACCTTCCCCTCGCGACGGTATTCATTCGCCGAGCCTCCTCACGGACCCGCGACTGCTCCCATGAGCGACCAGAAGATCATCTTTTCCATGCTCGGGGTCGGCAAGATCTACAAGTCGACCAACCGGCAGGTGCTCCGCGACATCTACCTGTCGTTCTTCCACGGCGCCAAGATCGGCGTGCTCGGCCTGAACGGCTCCGGCAAGTCGACGCTCCTTCGCATCATCGCCGGAGCGGACACCGATTACGTGGGCAAGATCGAGTCGGCCAGGGGGGTGACCTTCGGGTACCTCCCGCAGGAGCCGGAGCTCGATCCGGGCAAGACCGTCATGGAGATCGTCTCCGAGGGTGCGGCCGAGGCCGTTTCCCTGCTCGCGGAATACAACGCCGTGAGCGAGCAGTTCGCGGATCCGGACGCCGACTTCGACGTCCTGATGGCGAAGCAGGCGAAGCTCCAGGATCGCATCGACCACCTGGGGGCATGGGATATCGAGAGCAAGCTCGAGATGGCGATGGACGCCCTCCGATGCCCTCCCGGCGACATGAAGATCGCGCCGCTGTCCGGTGGCGAGAAGCGCCGCGTGGCCCTGTGCCGCCTGCTGCTCCAGGAGCCGGACGTGCTCCTGCTCGACGAGCCGACCAACCACCTGGACGCCGGAAGCGTCGCCTGGCTCGAGCAGCACCTCGCGCGCTACACGGGCACCGTGATCGCGGTAACCCACGACCGGTACTTCCTGGACAACGTGGCCGGGTGGATCCTCGAGCTCGACCGGGGCTACGGAATCCCGTTCGAGGGGAACTACTCCTCCTGGCTGGAGCAGAAGCGGGCCCGCCTCGCCGTGGAGGAGAAACAGGCCTCCAAGCGGCAGAAGGCGCTGGAGAGGGAGCTGGAATGGGTGCGTCTCTCCCCCAGGGGACGCCACGCAAAGGGCAAGGCGCGCATCAGTGCCTACGAGCGCATGCTCGACGAGCAGCAGGAGCGCAGGGACGAGTCCGTCGAAATTCCGATTCCGGCCGGTCCGCGGCTCGGGCGCACGGTGATCGAGTGCGAGAACGTGGCCAAGGGGTACGGCGATCGGCTGCTGTTCGAGGACATGACGTTTTCGCTTCCACCGGGAGGCATCGTCGGGGTGATCGGCGCCAACGGCGCCGGCAAGACCACGCTGTTCCGCATGATCACGGAGCAGGAAACCGCGGACGCCGGATCGATCCGCATCGGCGATACCGTGAAGCTGGGCTACGTCGACCAGAACCGGCCGCTGAATCCGTCCCGGAGCGTGTGGGAGGAGATCTCGGGCGGCACGGACTTCATGAAGGTGGGCAACCGGGAAGTGAACTCGCGGGCCTACGTGGGCATGTTCAACTTCGGCGGAAGCGACCAGCAGAAGAAGACGACGGAGCTTTCGGGGGGCGAGCGCAACCGGGTGCACCTGGCCAAGGTCCTCAAGGAGGGCGCCAACGTCCTGCTCCTCGACGAGCCCACGAACGACCTGGACGTGAACACCATCCGGGCGCTCGAGGATGCGCTGGATCGGTTCGTCGGTTGTGCCGTGGTCATTTCGCACGACCGCTGGTTCCTGGACCGCGTGGCGACGCACATCCTGGCGTTCGAGGGGGACAGCAGCGTGGTGTGGTTCGACGGCAACTACACGGAATACGAAGAGAACCGACGGGACCGCCTCGGCGTGGACGCCGACCAGCCTCACCGCATCCGGTACAAGCCGCTGAAACGGAGCTGATGCCCGGCCGGAGCGGGTCCGGGCACGCCGTGGACCCGCGGGCGCGACGCCGGAACCCGCTCGCAGATTCGGCCGGCACCCGATATCTTCGGCCGCCGGCGAACCCAACTGGAGACCCCGTCATGGAGCGAAAGCCCCGACTAGCGTTCTGGCAGATCTGGAACATCAGCTTCGGATTCCTGGGCATCCAGTTCGGCTGGGGTCTGCAACTCGCCAACCTGTCGCGCATCTTCCAGACGCTCGGCGCGGACATCGATTCCATCGCCATCCTCTGGATCGCCGCGCCGGTGACCGGCCTCGTGGTCCAGCCCATCATCGGGCACCTGAGCGACCGGACCTGGGGACGCCTGGGGCGCAGGCGCCCCTATTTCCTGGGGGGCGCGATCCTGTCGTCGGTGGCCCTCCTCCTGATGCCGAACGTGTCGGCCCTGTGGATGGCGGCCGGCCTGCTCTGGATCATGGACGCGTCCATCAACATCTCGATGGAACCGTTCCGGGCGTTCGTGGGCGACATGCTGCCGTCGGAGCAGCGCACGCTCGGATTCGCCATGCAGAGCTTCTTCATCGGCCTGGGATCCGTGATCGCGTCCATCTTTCCGTGGGCGCTGGCCACGTGGCTCGACGTGGCCAATACCGCTCCCGCCGGAGAGATTCCGGCCACCGTGATGTACTCGTTCTACGTGGGCGGCGCCGTGTTCTTCGGCGCAGTCTGCTGGACGGTATTCCGCACGCGCGAGTACGATCCCGGCGAAATGGAGCGGTTCGCTGCCGCCGAGGCGCGGGACGCGGCCGGTCCGCCGCTGCTCGTGGAGGCTCCGTCCGCGGAAGAGTTCTTCAAGCCGGCCCCCTGGTGGGCGGGAGCGGGAGCCGTGGTCACCGTGCTCGTGGCCTACCTGGGATTCGAGAAGGAGCTCTACGTCCTGGGGGCGGGACTCATCGCCTTCGCGGTCCTGCTCACCCTCGCGGGCGTGCTCCGGCAGACGGGTCGTGCCCACCTGGGCTTCGTGGAGGTCTTCAGCGACCTCCTGCGCATGCCGGACACCATGAAACGGCTGGCCTGGGTCCAGTTCTTCTCCTGGTTCGGACTCTTCTCGATGTTCCTCTACACCACGGCCGCCGTGACGAGTCACGTATACGGAACCACCGACCCGACGTCCGAGGCGTTCAACGAGGGAGCGAACTGGGTGGGCGTACTCTTCGGCGCCTATAACGGCGTGGCGGCCCTGGTGGCCTTCGCG
>JAHEEH010000525.1 GCA_024640835.1 Bacteroidota bacterium | reverse complement strand
ATCGGAGACAGCGTCCTCAAGGAGGTGTGGCACCGGATCCATTGAGTTCCCGGCGCCGCGGAGCGGCACCCGACCCCAACCTTCTCGGATTCCGCACGCCGCGCCCGGAGCCTGCGCGCGATACGCGAATACAAGCGCGCTTCCCTTCCATCGTCACGCACCATGCATCGCGAACACGTCAACTGGTTCAGTCCCGGTCTGGGCCGCCCGATGGACCTCCTGCTCTTCGGCCACGCCGGGACCCCACTGCTCGTCTTCCCGTCTTCCATGGGCCGGTTCTTCGAATGGGAGGACTTCGGTATGGTGGGCGCCCTTGCAGACCAGCTCGAGAGCGGCCAGAACCGGCTCGTGTGCGTGGACTCGGTCGATGCCGAGAGCTTCTACAACAAGAACGTCGATCCCTACGTCCGCATCGTGCGATACCGCCAGTACGAGTCCTACGTGGTGGACGAGGTCCTGCCCTTCATCCGCTCCAGAACCGGATCGGACTTCGTCATGGCCGGCGGGGCGAGCTTCGGGGCATACCACGCCGCGAACTTCGTCTTCAAGCACCCCCACCTGTTCGGGAAGCTCATCGCCATGAGCGGTGCCTTCGACATCAAGTCGTTCATGAGCGGATTCTACAACGAGGACGTCTACTTCAACAACCCGGTCGATTACCTTCCCAACCTGTCGGACCACGCGACCCTCGAGGCGATCCGTCGCAACCGGATCGTGCTGACCGCCGGTGAGGGCGACCCCTGCCGCGAGGCCAACCACGCGATGAGCGGAATCCTGCACGCGAAGTCCATCGGACACACCCTGGATGTCGTGCCCGGATTCGGGCACGACTGGCCGTGGTGGCGCGACCAGATCCGCCGACACATCGTCTGAATCTCAACGAGATCTCCATGGCCAAGTCCAAGTCCAAATCCGCCCCGAAACCGCCGGCCGGGCGTGCGGCCGGGACCGCAGCGAAGAGGACGGCATCGTCGTCTCCCGGGACCCCTTCGAAACCCGCGCGGGTTCGTCGCATCGGGGTGCTCCGCGGTATGGAGACCACGTTTCCGGACGCGCTCGTCCCGTTCATCAACAAGACGTACGGCGACCGCGGCGTCACGGCGGAATTCGTCGCGCTCGACGCCGTGCGCATGGACAGCGAGCCGGAGTACGACGTGGTCCTGGACCGCATCTCGCACGAGGTGCCGTTCTACCGGTCATGGCTCAAGTGGGCCGCCCTGAAGGGCTGCGTCGTCGTGAACAATCCCTTCTGGTGGAGCGCCGACGACAAGTTCATCGACAACGTGATCGCGGAGGAGGCGGGGGTGGCCGTTCCGCGATCGGTGATCCTTCCGCACAAGGAGCGCCCGATTCGCATCGAAGAGGCGTCCCTGAGAAACCTCCGCTACCCGCTCGACTGGGACGCCGTCTTCGACTACATCGGCTTCCCGGCCTATCTGAAGCCCCACGACGGGGGCGGGTGGCGAGGCGTGACGCGCGTCGAGAACAGGGACGAGTTCTTCGTGGCCTACGACGCCTCGGGGGACGACTGCATGATGCTCCAGGAGAACATCGAGTTTGACGAGTACTACCGTTGCTACGGTGTCGGGCGCAGGCACGTTCGCGTGATGCGGTACAATCCGACCGCCACGCCGCACCTGCGCTACCACGACGTGCCCGACGGCCCGATTCCTCCGGACCGCCTGGCGAAGCTCGAGCGGGACGTCCTTGCACTCTGCAACGCCCTCGGGTACGACCTGAACACGGTCGAACTCGCCATCCGCGACGACATCCCCTACGCGATAGACTTCATGAATCCCGCACCGGACGCCGACTACCTGTCCGTGGGTCCGGACAATTTCGAGTGGATCGTCCGGAGCATGGGCGATTTCCTCGTGAGCGCGGCCCTGGCACCCCGGCCCGCGGCGAAGTTCTCCGTCAAGGCGGCTCTGGGCTCGCCCTGATCCCCATGCGCCCCTCCATCGAGCCGGCGATCCGGTACTACCACGAACTCATCGGGCGGGATCTCACGGCCGCCGAGCGCCAGCTGGAGCAGCTGCACGCGCTGCAGGTGGAGCGCAAGACCCTCTTC
>JAHEEH010000090.1 GCA_024640835.1 Bacteroidota bacterium | reverse complement strand
CATGTACGGCCAGGCCGACGACTGGAAGATGGATCCCAATGATCCCGTCGACGCGGTCCAGCTGGCCGGGGACGTGGTCCCCCGAAAGAACGACTACAGCAAGGCGGGCCTGAACGGCACACTCGAGTACCGCTTCTCGGACAGGGGGTCGGTCATCGCCAGCGGAGGCTACGCGGCCCTCGACGCGACCGTGCTCTCCGGGATCGGCACGCTCCAGGCGGTCGGCTTCGGCTACACCTACGGGCAGGTCCGCTTCCAGTACGACCGGTTCTTCGCCCAGGCGTACATGAACAAGAACCGGGCGGGCGACTCCTTCGTGTACGACCAGGCGACGGACGTTCCCGGCGAGGCCAAGCCCGTCGTGGACAACGGGGTCATGTACAACGTGCAGGCACAGTATGACGCTGACCTGGGTCCCCGGCAGAACGTGATCGCCGGCATCGACCTGGAGTTGACGAGGCCCGACACGAAGGGCACCATCCTGGGCCGGAACGAAGACAGCGACGATATCTCCGAGTACGGGGCCTATGTACAGTCGCTGACGCGTATCACGCCCAAGCTGGACCTCACGCTGGCGCTCCGGGGCGACTACAACAACGTGGTCGACAAATTCCAGTTGAGCCCGCGCGCCGCCGTCGTCGTGAAGCCGCTGGACGGACACTCGTTCCGCGTGACCTACAACCGGGCGTTCTCGTCTCCGAGCTCGAACTCGAACTTCCTCGACATCGTCGCCGCCACCGATCCGCTCGTGGTCCGCGCCCGGGGATCCGCGCACGGCTTCACGTGGGAACGGGACGCGGCCGGCAACCTGCTCGCGACGAGCCTGCTGCCGAACCGGCTCGGTCAGACCCACGCCATCGGCGCCGAGCTCGACGCGATCTACGAGCTGGTGTACTACCAGGGACTCACGGCAGTGGACCCGGCCGTTATCGCCGGCCTGCTCCAGCAGCAGGGAATTCCGATCAATGCCCAGGGCGTAGCGGGACTCGTCTCGCTACTGAGCCCGACGTTCACCAACGTCAGCGGGCTTTCCCCGGGAATCCTGGCCCTGCCGAACCTCACAACGGGAGCGACCGACCTGAACGTGGCTCCGCCGGTCGATGTGAAACCGCTGGCCCAGACGATCACCCAGACCGTCGAGGTCGGGTACAAGGGTCTGTTCGAGAACCGACTGCTCGTGACGGTCGATGCATACTGGACCAAGAAGGAGAACTTCGTGGGTCCGCTCCTGCTGGAGTCCCCGCTCGTCATCACACCGAATCTCGCCCGTGATCTGACGGCCGCGCTCGCTACCGGCATCCAGAACAACGCCACGCTCGCCGGGGCCATCGGGCAGCTCGGCCTGACGCCCGCCCAGGTGGCCGCGATCGTGGTGGGCTTCGCCGAAGCCGATCTACCGGCCGCCGTGGGCATCGTGCAGGCCGTTGAGAACGACCCGGGCGTGGGGGTAGCACCCGAGCTCATGCTCACCTACCGCAACTTCGGCAACCTGTCGTACGCGGGGATCGACTTCGGTTTCGAGTTCATGGCCACCGACCGCCTGAGCATCTTCGGCAACGCGTCCTGGGTCAGCGACGACTTCTTCGACGAGGACGAGCTCGACGAGTCCGGAACGGGCCTGGAGCTCGCGCTCAACGCATCGGCGTTCAAGGGCCGCCTCGGGGCGACCTTCGAAACCGGATCCGGCCTGTCGTTCACGGTCGCCGGGCGGTACACGGACGCGTTCCCGATCCGCTCCGGTCCGTACGCGGGAGTGCTTCCGAGCTACACCCTGGTAGACCTCAACGTGGGCTACGACCTGGGAGACGCGGTGCCCGGACTGCGCCTGGACCTCGGCATCTCGAATCTCCTGTCCTGGAGGGCGGACACGAAGGATCCTTCGTGGGCCGGGAATCCGGCCGCCCTGGAGGGAGGATTCGGTTACCACCGCGAATTCATCGGCGGCCCACTGATGGGCCGGCTGGGCATGCTCCGGGCGACATACAACTTCTGAGCCCGCCAGAATCCGGCAGGACGAAAGAGGGGCCGTCGCTCATCGGGCGACGGCCCCTCTTCGTTTCCTTCGGTGACCGGCAGCTACTTGTTCAGCACGCCTCCGACCCGGAATCCGAACTGGGTGTCGGTATACGTCTCGCCGTCAGAACTCTCGCTCGAGTAGATCACGAGCGGGCCACCGTACAGCTTCGCGCCGCCGACGCCCGCCGACAGGAAAGCCCCGACGGTGACATAGATCGGGGTGGAGTCGTATTCCCACAGCTCCGTACCGAAACCGAAGTCGTACTCCTGCTCCTCGTGCCACTTCGACACGATCAGGCTGACCATCGGGTGGACGCCCAGGTTCTCGCCTGCCGTGAACGCCCGCGTGGCCCCGAGTTCGACTCCGTAGCCGTTCGCACTCGCCCCCTCGGTGGCGTCACCGGACAGCGACACGAAGTGGTAGTGGACTCCGACGAAGGCCGTCACGGGCACGCTGTCGTTCTGCCGGACGGGGTAGAAGCGGACACGGGGGGTGACGTAGAGGTAGTTCCAGTCCTCCTCCGCATCGGAGTGCTCCGACCGCGCCACATCCAACCCGGCCTCGAACAGCCGATTGACGACGTATCCGATCCCGCCTCCGATCGTGGTGGGCGAATCGCCGCCGGTATCCAGGCCGATCTCGGCCCCGATACCCCGTTCGGTGAAAATGCCCTGCGACTGGGCCGTTCCCACAACCAGGAACGTGCAGAACGCGAGGGGGAGAATGCGGATCATGCGCATGACGGTAACCTCTCGAAATGGGACAGGATGATGAACGATCGCGCGGCCGTCCGGGCCAACCATCCGCGCTCGGTCGAGCGCCCCACCGCACAGCCGATCCGGGCCGCATGACCTCTAATTTAGCCGAGTCGGAGCAATCGGCAAGCCCGACCCGATTGGTCCAATCTTCAATGCCCGCCGCGTTGACTCACCGAATGGGGGTGGGTAGCTTCGATTCCGCCAAATTGAGCCCGATTATCGGCTCTTTCCGGGTCATTTCGCCACATCCAATCCCACCCGGCGATCATGCTCTCCGATTTCCTGCCGCTCTTCATCATGCTGCTGATCGCGGGCGGCGTGGCCCTGATGCTGCTCAAGTCCGCCGAGCTCGTCGGACCCAGGCGACCCAACGTCATCAAGCAGAAGGCCTACGAGAGCGGGATGGACCCGATCGGCACGGCCAGGGAACGCTACTCGGTGAAGTTCTACCTCGTCGCGATGATCTTCATCGTGTTCGACGTGGAAGTCGTGTTCCTGTATCCGTGGGCTGCCACGTACCGCGAATTCCTCGATTCAGGCGTCGCGCTCGGCCTGATGGGCATCGTGGTCCTCTTCATCGTGATCCTCGCGATCGGACTGCTCTACGACATCCGCAAGGGGGGGCTGGAGTTCGATTGACTCCCGACGCCCGCCCGCATCCCATCCACCAGCCTCCCCGACCATGGCACCCGATCCCGTAACCGGAGGAGAGGGATTCCTCACGACGCGCGTCGACGCCGTCCTGAACTGGGCGCGTTCGAACTCGCTCATGCCCATGCCCATGGGCCTCGCCTGCTGTGCGATCGAACTCATGGCCATGGCCGACCCGAAGTACGACGTCGCCCGGTTCGGCAGCGAGGCCATGCGGTTCTCTCCCCGCCAGGCGGACCTGATGATCGTGGCCGGGTGGGTGTCCTACAAGATGGCGCACACCATCCGGCGCGTCTGGGACCAGATGGCCGACCCCAAGTGGTGCATCGCCGTGGGGGCGTGCGCGTCCACGGGAGGCATGCACCGCTGCTACGGCGTGGTGCAGGGCTGCGACAACTTCCTTCCCGTAGACGTCTACGTCTCGGGATGTCCGCCGCGCCCCGAGGCCATCATCCACGCCCTGATGGACATCCAGGAGAAGGTGCGAAACGAGTACACGGCGGCGGATGACAGCGGCTCCGGCGATCGGCGCCCCGAGCCCGCCCCGCTCCGCCCCCGCGTGTTGACGCCCGGCGGCGACCGCGTCATCTCACCGGTCGCTCTCTACGACCAGGAAAACCTGTAGGGCCATGGCAACCGGCCGATCGCTTCCATTCCACTTCACCCCGGTCGACGGTCCCCGCCAGACCGAGGCCGGCACGAATCCCCACGCGAAGGACACGACCTTCGTCCCGGACACCGTGGAGGCCCTGCAGGGCCGGTTCGGTGGCGCCGTGCTGGAGGTCTTCCTGTACGCGGGCGAACACACGGTATACGTGGACCGGTCGTCCGTCGTCGACGTCTGCCGGTTCCTGAAGGAGGAACTCTCGTACGAGTACCTCGCGGACCTGGGCGGCATCGACCTCTTCACGGACGAAGACCGGTTCGAAGTCTTCTACAACCTCGTGTCGTTCAGCGCGAAGAAACGGATCCGCCTGAAGATCCGCGTCCCGGAAGCCGAGCCCGTCGCACCGTCGATCACGCCCGTCTTTGCCGCGGCGAACTGGAACGAGCGGGAGTGCTGGGACATGTTCGGAATCCGTTTCGACGGTCATCCGGATCTGCGCCGCATGTACATGCCGGAGGATTTCGAATATCACCCTCTGCGCAAGGAATTCCCGCTGCTCGGTGTCCCCGGTTCCCTTCCGCTGCCGCCGCAGGCGCCGGAGGCCGGGTTGACCCTGGATCCGTTCGCGGCGGCCCACGGCTCCAAGCCGGTCAAGAGTTTCCAGGAGGCCCGGTCGGACCTCGCCGACCAATAGACGCGGTGCCCCGATGAGCATGATTTCCAAAGAGAACTTCAGCGAGACGCTGAAATTCTGGCCGCGCCACAACGAGGCCCTGTACCGCCGTCTCGAGTCCAAGAACTCGTGGCTCGAAGAACGGCGGGGACCGCGGGAGAAGGGAGATCCGGACCCGCTGGAAAACGAGATGGTGCTCAACATCGGGCCCCAGCACCCCGCCACGCACGGCGTGCTCCGGTGTGCCGTCCGGCTCGACGGCGAAACCATCGAACGGTGCGCCGTCGACATCGGCTTCCTGCACCGGGGCATCGAGAAGATGGCCGAGAACAAGACGTACCAGGAGTACATGCCGTACACGGACCGCATGGACTACCTGGCGCCCTACGCCAACAACGTGGGATGGTGTCTCGCGGTGGAGAAGGCGGCGGGCATCGAGGTGCCCGAGCGGGCGCAGTGGATCCGCATGCTCATGTCGGAGCTCTCGCGCATCACGTCCCACCTGATCTGGATGGGCGTGGGCCTGATGGATGCGGGGGCCGTGTCCGTCTTCCTGTGGACGTTCCGCTACCGGGAGGATCTCTACACCATTTTCGATCACGTGTGCGGGGCGCGGCTGACGGTGTCCCACAGCCGGATCGGCGGCATCGCGAGTGACATCCCCGACGACGCCATCGACCTGATCGAGGCCTTCGTGGCCGACTTTCCCGACGCCATCAGGGGGTGGGAGAAGCTGCTCAACCGGAACCGCATCTGGATCGACCGGAACGTGGGCGTCGGCGTGCTGTCCCGCGAGGAGGTGATCGCGCTCGGGATGACCGGGCCCAACCTCCGTGGCTCGGGCATTCCGCACGACATACGCGTCTTCGAGCCCTACCTGAAGTACGACGAGGTCGACTTCACCGTGCCGGTCCGGGAAGACGGGGACTGCTTCTCGCGGTACCACGTCCGGATGGAGGAGATGAAGGAGTCGCTCAAGATCGTCCGGCAGTGCCTGGAGAAACTGAAGACGGTCCGCGGACCGATCCGTGTGGACGACGCCAAGCGTTCCTACCCGTCCAAGGACGAGGTCTACTACTCGATGGAGGGCCTCATCCACGACTTCATGTACACGGACACCGGCGTGTGCCCTCCCAGGGGCATCTGGTCGTACCACGCGGTCGAGGCCCCCAAGGGCGAGCTCGGATTCTACATCCAATCCGACGGCACCGGCCGGCCGTTCCGGGCCCGGATCAACGCACCGAGCTTCTCCAACATCCAGGGCCTCGAAGCCCTCATGGAGGGAGCCCTCATCGGTGACATGGTCATGCTCATCGGCACCATCGACCCCGTTCTCGGCGAAGCCGACAAGTAATCCGCTTATGGCTGATTTCATCAAGCATCCGGTCGTTTCCCTGCCCGACCGGGATCCCGATCCGGTGATTCCTGCCGACCGGCTCGTCTTCACGGACGACGAGAAGGGGCGCATCGCCGAGTGGATCGGCCGGTATCCGACCGCGGACGGCGCCATCATGCGCGCCCTCTGGATGGCCCAGGAGAAGTTCGGCTGGCTGCCACCGGAGGTCATCCGTCTCACGGCGGACGCCGTCGGCATTCCGTACGCCAGGGCGTTCGGCGTGGCCACGTTCTACACCCAGTACTACAAGAAGGAGATGGGGCGCCACGTCCTGGACGTGTGCACGTGCTTTTCCTGCCAGGTCTGCGGCGGCTACGACATGCTTCACCATCTCGAGAAGAAGCTCGGAATCTCGAAGGGGCAGACCACCGCGGACGGCCAGTTCTCGATCCAGGAGGTGGAATGCCTCGGCGCCTGCGGCTCCGCGCCGGTGCTGCAGGTCACGAACGGCCCGTACGTGTTCAGCCTGACCGAGGAGAAGCTCGACGCCCTGGTCGATGCACTCCGGGAGGGGAAGATCCCCGATTTCACGTCGGTGACCCTTCCCCAGGACCAGGACGAATTCGGTGGGAACCGACGAACCGACGCGCCGGCGACGGCCGCTTCCCCGGCACCGCCCGTCTCGGCCACCATCCGCTAGCCCGCGCGCGAACGCATTCAGGACACTCCAGATGGACGCATCCAACGGCACCAAGGCGGGCGACTGGCGCTCCTACCGACGCGTGCTACTTCCCCCGGTAAAGGACCTGCATCGGCTCGACGTGTACGAGGCGAACGGCGGCTACGGCTCGCTGCGAAGCGTGCTCACCGGCGGCACCTGGGATCAGAAGAGCGTGACCGAGGAAGTCAAGAAGTCCGGTCTCAAGGGCCGCGGCGGGGCGGGCTTTCCCACGGGCCTGAAATGGACCTTCATGCCGCCCGTCGACCCTGCCGTTCCCCGCTTCATCTGCTGCAACGGGGACGA
>JAHEEH010000524.1 GCA_024640835.1 Bacteroidota bacterium | reverse complement strand
GGGGGCGGTCTGGGCAACTGCGGCCCAAGGGAGCAGCAGAACGGCTGCAACCAGCATCGAACAGATTCGAATTGACGGGGTCATGGCGTAGTTCGTTTCGTAGGGACCTCCAGCGACCAGGCCATACGTATTTACCGCCGGGACCAGATGCCTACCGTGATCCCGATTGATAGTGCCTAGTGAAATGCCCCACAGGGGCCTGGAGGCCGGATGGAATGGGCGGCAATCTCCTGCGGCGTGGTGTATTCTTACGGCACCCGGAGCCGAGCGATCACTCCTGTGGAACGCAAGCTCGCCCCAAGATGAAACATGTTGTCCTGGTTTCCGCGGTACTCGTCACCCTCGTCGGATGCGCTCAACCGGAGGGTGGTCCCGATTCCATCACCGCCGAGGAGATCGCCGCTCACGTTCAAGTCCTCGCCTCCGACGCGTTCGGTGGGCGCGGCCCCTCGTCTCCGGGTGAGACCCTCACCGTCGAGTACATCGCAGCCGAGTTCGAGCGGCTGGGGCTGGATCCGGGAGCCGGCGATTCCTGGTACCAGACCGTTCCGCTCGTCGAAATCACGGCCGATCCGGAAGCTTCCCTGGTCATAGGAGGTCTGGAAGGACTGACCTGCCCGGATGACTTCGTCACCTGGACCACGCGGGTCGTCGAAGCATCTTCCGTCGAGGATAGTCCCCTGGTCTTCGTAGGCTACGGTATCGTGGCGCCGGAGTACGGGTGGAACGACTACGCGGGCGTAGACATGACGGGGAAGACTGCCCTCATCCTGGTCAACGACCCGGGCTACGCGACGCAGGATCCCGAGCTGTTCACCGGCAATGCCATGACGTACTACGGCCGGTGGACGTACAAATTCGAGGAGGCGGCGAGGCAGGGAGCAGCGGCAGCGCTGGTCATCCATCAGACCGCCCCGGCGGCGTACGGCTGGGAAACGGTGCGCAGCAGTTGGACCGGTCCCCAATTCAAGCTCGAAAGCGCCGACGGAAACCTGTCGAACCTCGCGATCGAGGGCTGGCTGACCGAGGCCACGAACCAGATGGTGTTCGAGAAGGCCGGGCTTGACTTCGAGGCGCTGGAGGAGGCCGCCTCGGTGCAGGGATTTCAGCCGGTCGAAATGAACCTGGCAGTCACCGCCGCCGTCACGAACACGATCCGGCACTCCGAGTCGAGAAACGTGATCGGTGTCCTTCCCGGATCCGAGGCGCCGGAGGAGGCCTTCGTCTACCTGGCGCACTGGGACCATCTCGGCACCGACCCCGCGCTCGTCGAGGCGGGCGAGGACGGCATCTACAACGGGGCGATGGACAACGCGACCGGCACGGCGGCGCTGCTGGAGCTCGCTGAGGCGTTTTCCGGCCTTACGGCGCGGCCGCGTCGATCGATCGTGTTCGTGGCCGTGACCGCTGAAGAGCAGGGCCTTCTCGGCAGCGCCTACTACGCCGCCAATCCCGTCATTCCGCTCTCGCGGACGGTCGCCGGCCTGAACGTGGATGGTCTGAACATCATCGGGCCCACCCGGGAAATCGTCGTCACGGGATACGGCATGTCGGAACTGGACGGCGTGCTGGAACGCGTGGCAGTGGCGCAGGGCCGTCGTGTGGATCCCAATCCGCACCCGGAGCGGGGCGGGTACTACCGGTCAGACCATTTCGAGTTGGCCAAGAAGGGAGTTCCGATGATCTACCCCGGTGCGGGGAAGGACCATGTGGAGTACGGTCGCGAGTGGGGCGAGGCACAGGCCGAACGGTGGAACGCCGAAAACTACCACCGCGTCACCGACGAGTATGACCCGGCCTGGGACCTGTCGGGAGCGGTAGAGGACGTCGGCCTGTTCTACGCCGTGGGCGCCGAGGTCGCGGGCTCGGACGCGTGGCCCACGTGGAACGAGGGTACCGAATTCCGCGGCATCCGCGATTCGAGCCTGGCGTCGGGGCGATAGCGCGGCGTCAGTGTAGCACCACCATCCTCTTCGTCTCGCTGAATCGTCCGGCCTCCAGGCGGTAGAAGTACACCCCGCTCGGCAGGCCCCGGGCGTCGAGCGTCACCTCGTGCCGTCCGGCCGCGGCCGACCGCT
>JAHEEH010000523.1 GCA_024640835.1 Bacteroidota bacterium | reverse complement strand
ATGCACGGCGAGGAGCAGCACACGAACTGGATTCGCTGCATCCGAAGTCGTGAGACCACGGTCGCGCCGGTCGAGGTGGCGCATCGCTCCACGTCGGCGTGCCTGCTGTCGCACATCGCCATGAAGCTGCCGCGGACGCTGCGCTGGGACCCCCTGCGGGAGCGTTTCCACGACGACGACGAGGCCAATGCCATGCTGGCACGGCCACAGCGCTACCCGCACACGATGGCCGTCATCGACGGCCTGGGACGCCGCTAAGCCCATGCGACGAGGATTCCCCATCGCCCTGGTCGGCCTCATGGCCGCCTGCGGCGGGCCCGAAAGGACCGTCCGCATCATGACCGTCGATCCGGGTCATTTCCATGCCGGACTGGTCCACAGGGAGGCCTACGCGGACGTGGATCCCGTGGTGCACGTATACGCCCCGGAGGGCCCGGACCTGGACCGGCACGTGGCCATGATCGAGGCCTTCAACACGCGTGTCGACGAGCCGACCTCCTGGGACCTCGTGCTCCACACGGGCCCCGACTTTCTCGAGCGCATGATCGCGGAGCACCCCGGCAACGTCATGGTGACGGCCGGCAACAATGCCCGCAAGATCGAATACGTGAGACGGGCGGTCGGCGCGGGCGTCCATGTGCTGGCCGACAAGCCGATGATCATCCGCCCGGGGGACTTCGATGTGCTGCGCTCTACCCTGGAGGCTGCCGACGATGCCCGGGTGCTCGTGTATGACATCATGACCGAGCGGCACGAGGCGACGTCCATTCTGCAGGCGGCGCTCTCCCGTGATCCGGACGTGTTCGGCGTGCTCGTTCCCGGCACTCCGGACGAACCGGCCATTACGAAGGAAAGCGTCCATTACCTGTCGAAGATCGTCGCGGGAAGTCCGCTGGTCCGACCTGCCTGGTTCCTGGACACGGACCAGCAGGGCGAGGGGATCGTCGACGTCTCGACCCACCTGGTGGACCTCATCCTGTGGCAGCTCTTCCCGGAATCCCCGATTCGATACGACGATCCGGCCGACGCGGTGGAGGTGCTCGACGCGCGTACCTGGGACACGGAACTCACGCCCGCCCAGTTCGAGGCGATCACGCAGACCACGGCGTATCCCGGATTCCTCACGCCCCGGGTGATGGCCGACTCCATCCTGCACGTGGCGGCCAACGGCTCGTTCGACTTCACGGTGCGCGGGGTGGTTGCCCGCGTGTCCGTGCGATGGGGCATCGAGAATCCCGGCGGAGGCGACACCCATTTCTCCCGGATCCGGGGAAGCCGGGCCGATCTGGTGATTCGGCAGGACTCGGCCCGGGGATACGTTCCCGGTCTTTTCGTCGAGCCGGCAGAAGGAGAGGAGGCGGGGGTCGAGACCGCCCTCGAGGAGGCCGTGCAGCGGTTGTCCCCGGACTGGCCGGGCCTCTCGGTCCGGCGTTCCTGGTCCGGCCTGGAGGTTGTCGTGCCTCCGGAACTGAGGGAGGGCCACGAAGCCCATTTCTCCCGCGTGACCCGGCTGTTCCTGGACTACCTGCGGGAGGGGCGTCTCCCCGAGTGGGAGCGGGCGAACCTGTTGACGAAATACCGCATCACGACCCGGGCATCCGAGTTGGCGCACGCCGGGGCCGGGAGCCCGATGTGACTCCCGACAGGCGGCCCGATGCCGCGTCGGAGCCTCGGTCTAGCGCCCGAATTCCTGCCGGGCAGCCAGCACGAGGAACATGAAGTGGGTGGCACCGCCCCCCATCACGTATTCCACCTGCTGCCAGAGGTACGGGAATTCCTTGAGCTCCGGAAAGTCGGGCCTGATGAGCGCGGTTCCGGATACGACGCCCCCGGGGATGTAGGACCAGTCCGCACGGTTCAGACCATATCCGACGGTTGCCGACCGCGCACCGACCCCCGATGCGAACGAGGCCGTGTTCAGGCCGGGATGCACTCCGAGCACGAAGTTGAGGGCGTTCAGCATGTACTCGGCGGACACGCTCTCCGGGAATGCGCGGTGCAGGAAATACTGCTCCACTCCAAAACGCTGTATTCCCCACCCGGCACCCCAGATATACGGCCGATACGGCACCCCGTACGG
>JAHEEH010000522.1 GCA_024640835.1 Bacteroidota bacterium | reverse complement strand
GAGCGCATGCTCCGCCCCGAACTGACCCTCAGGCTCATCGGCGACGCGGGCGATGAGCATGGCCCCTTCCGGACGGAGCCACGGCGCCTCTATCCCGGAACCTCGATTCGCGAGTCCCTCCCGCTCCGAGAGGTCCCTCCGGGCCACTACACCGCCATCCTGGTCGCGGACGCCGGGAACGACGACGTCTTCGGACTCCAACTCGACCTGACCCTGTAAGCGCAGCACCGAACGGGCGTGAGCCTGCGATTCACCACCATAGCGTCGGTTCTTCTGCTCGTTGCCCTGGCTCACGGCCGGGCTTCGGCGCAGAACCGGGGGCCAGTCGCCATACGGCCTGTGGGTGATCCGGTGCGGTCCGTGGACCCCGGAGACGTCGGAACCGTGCTCTTCCGTGTGGTCAACGCAGGACCGGATACGCTCGACACGCAGCTCGAGCTCGGCCTGCCCGACGGATGGCCCGTGCTGTCTCAGCCGGGGCCCGCCCTGATCCCCCCCGGTACGTCCCTGAATCGCCTCATCGCTTTTCACGTGCCCCAGAGAGCGCTGCCCGAATCCCGACCGGTCTCGGTAGCCCTCATCCATCCGTCGGGCGACACGCTCGGCACCGCAAAGGTCGTCTTCCGAGTGAGGGAGCGCCGGAGCATCCGGGCCACCGTCCTTTCGGGTCCGGCCGTGACCTCCACGACAGCGCCGTTCCGGATCCGCTTTGCGGTCATGAACGACGGCAACCTGCACGAAACGGTTGATCTGACCGTGTCCAGCTCACTCGGTCAGCCGATTCGCCTGGACGCCGACCGGGTCCGACTCGCTCCCTTCTCCGCCACGGAAATCGTTGCCGACGTCGAACCGGACGGACTCGTCATGGGCCGCCAGCCCCATGTCGTGCGCCTGCTGGCCCAGGCCGAGGGGGAGAAAGGGACCGTGCTCACGGCCCGGGTCCAGACCCGGACCGACATGATCCCCGAAGGGTGGGACCCGACGGATGCCAAAACGGGAATCCCGATCGAGGTCGGCATCATCGCCTCGGGCGATGTTGCGAACGTCGGACGCCAGGTGGCCCTGTCGGTGCCCGACCTGCGCGTCGGTGGCGGTCGCATGCAGATCGGCCTTCGCGGGCCCTATATGCAACAGACCGGACCCTTCGACCAGCAGGATCTGTATTTCCTGGACTACGAGCGGGGAAGCACGATGGTCGGCCTGGGAGACCAGAACTTCCGGCAGACTCCGCTGACCGAATACGGTACCACGGGGTTCGGCGGTCGGGTGTCCCACCGGGTCGGACGCCTGGGAATCTCGGCATATGCCATGAAGACCCGGTTCCGGTTTCCCGACCGGTCACAGATCGGCCTCTCGACCTCGTTCGATATCCGCCCGGCGCTCACCTTGCGGCTAAATGGACTTGCCAGGCGCGAATTCGACGATGCGCGACTCGTGAGCCTGGACGGTGAATGGCGGCTCGGCCCGCGTTCCTTCGTACAGGCCGAGTTCGGGGCTGGATCCTACGCGGCCGAGAAGGGCACGGGATGGCGCCTGCAACTCACGCACGCCGACCGGAACCGGCGGCTGGACCTCCGTTTCCAGAGCAGCTCCGCCGCATTCCCCGGCTCGGCACGTGGCAACCAGACGCTGAGTGCCACAGGCTCGCACGATCTCGGTCCTGTAATGACCGTCGATGCGGCCTACGGTCGGACCCGGCGGGCGGTCGACTTCTTCCGGTCATCTCCGACCGTATCGGGTTTCTCACGCCTTGGAGGAACGCTAAGGCTGCCCCAGATGGCAGGCATCAACCTGTCGGCGACGATGTCCGCCAACCACCGGTATCGCGACGACGACATGCTGGATCTGAGCCGCAGCGAGACGTACGGTGCCGGATCGATTTCCGTCAATCGGTCTGCTGCAACGGTGCGGCTCACCGTCGACCAGGGTCGGACGTACAGCCCGGCGGGAGCATCGTCATTCACGAAATCCGATCTCACCCTGTTTATTCGACGTGGCAATGTAAACCTAAGCAGCAGTTGGGTTTGGGAGCGCGGTCCTCGATATTACTATCCGCGATCGATCGAACGCAACCAGTGGA
>JAHEEH010000089.1 GCA_024640835.1 Bacteroidota bacterium | reverse complement strand
TGCCGGATCCGCGCCCGGTCGGCCGGGTCCCGGAGGCGTTCCTGCAGGGCCGCGAAGCCGCCGTCCTGGGCCCATGCCGGGAAAAGGATGGTCATGCCCGTGCTGGACGCGGTGTATGGATAGACGTCCACGGTGACGTCCACGCCCCTCGCCCTCGCCTCGTCCACGAGGGCCAGCGACTGGACCGTTCCGCCCCAGCGATCCTTGCCGATGATCTTGTGATGCGTGAGCTGTCCGGCCACGTGGCCCTCCTCCGCGATCCGGATCACCTCGCGCACGCTTTCCTCGAGGTGTCCGCCCTCGTCTCGAACGTGGCTGATGTAGAGACCGCGGTAGGGAGCCGTCGCGGCGGCGAGAAGGACCAGTTCCTCCGTCGGGGCGAAGCGCCCCGGTACGTACTCGAGCCCCGACGACAGACCGAAGGCGCCGTCCCGCATGGCGCGGCCCACCAGGCTCGCCATTTCCTCCATTTCCTCGTCGGTTGCAGGCCGGTCGTCGGACCCCACCACGTGCTCACGGACAGATCCGTGCCCCACGAACATGCCCAGGTTGACCGCCGCCGGCTCGGCATCGAACCGGGCGAGAAACGCCCCGATGTCCAGCGGCGAGTCCCCGTCCTGGCCCCCGAAAAAGGTCGTCACGCCCTGGCGGACGTAGCTCTCCGCCAGGGGCCGATCGGTCACACCCGAATCGCCGTGCGAGTGGATGTCGATGAAGCCGGGCGCGACCACGAGCCCGGCGGCATCCACGCGAAACGCGGCCGTCTCCCCCGAGAGGTCACCGACGGCCGCGATGCGGTCTCCCCGGAGGCCGACGTCGGCCCGGAAGAGAGCACGTCCCGAGCCGTCGGCCACGAGGCCGCCCTCGAGGATGACCGAGTAGGCGTCTTGCGCGCGAGCGGCGTCCGGCGCTCCGGCGGACAGGACGACGAGGGCCGTTGCGGCGGCGAGCAGGGGGCGGATGCTCATGGCGTCTGCGGTTCGGTTGAGCCTGTTTCATCAGTGGAGCGCTTCACGAATCGGCCGGACGTCCTCCCCGTATGGGCGCCATCGCGGACGGCAGCCGCTCCGTTCACCCAGACGTCCCGCATGCCCGAGGCGAGCCGGTGCGGGTCTTCGAAAGTCGCGTTGTCGGTGATCGTTCCGGGATCGAACACCACCACGTCCGCGAAGTAGCCCGGGGCGATGCGTCCGCGACGGGCGATCCGGAGGTTCCGGGCCGGGAGCGAGGTCAGGCGGCGGACGGCCTCGCCCAGCGGAATCACCCCCTCGTCGCGCACGTACCGTCCGAGCAGCCGGGCGAAGTTGCCGTAGGCCCGGGGATGCGCGCTCGAAAGCACGAACGGTTCCTCGGGAGCGGGCGCCGAGGCGTCCGAGCAGAACGTGATCCAGGGTGTCGCGATCTTCCGCACGACGTTTTCCTCCGACATCAGGAAGTAGATGGTCGACACGCGGCTGGAGTCGGCGACCACGAGGTCCATGGCCACCTCTTCCGGCGTGGTCCCCCTTTCGAGGGCGATGTCCGCGAGGGTCCTGCCGATCAGGTGCCGCAGTGAATCCTGTCGGAAGCCGACGAGGAGCGTTCCCCCGGCCCCGGCAGCCCGGTACAGGTTCTCCCAGCCGTCCGGCTTCGCCCGCATCTCGCCGGCCACTCGTGCTCGAACCGCCGGGTCCAGCAGCCGCTCGCGCCACGATCCGAACCCGCCCTCCCTGACCCAGGGCGGCATGGCCGCGTCGAGGCCGGTGGCTCCGGCGGTGTACGTGTAGATATCCGCGCCGACCTCCAGGCCCTCTCCGCGGGCCTCCTCGATCCGCCCGAGCACCCGCTCCAGGCGCGGCCAGTTCTCCTGGCCGGCCGCCTTCAGGTGGTAGATCTCCGACCGGATGCCGGCCTCGCGCGTGATGCGCAGATGCTCTTCCACGGCCTCCTCCAGGCGGTCGCTCTCGTTGCGGAGGTGCGAGATGTACAGGCCGTCGTACTCGGCCGCGATCCGGGCGAGTGCTATGAGTTCATCGGTCGACGCGTACAGCCCCGGAGTGTAGATGAGCGAGGAGCCGACACCCACCGCCCCCTCTTCCATGGCGCCCCTGACCAGGTCCTGCATCCGGGCAAGCTCCTCGGCCGTCGGAGCCCTGCTCTCGCCGCCCAGGACATGCTCGCGAACGGTCGCCGCACCCACGAACGACGCCACATTCGGCGAAACCCCCCTCTCCTCGAGGAAGGAGAGAAAGCCGCCGAGCGTGGTCCAGGAGACGTCGTACAGGATCCGGCTCTGCGACGCCTGCATGTCGCGCACCATTTCCGCGTTCAGCGGACCCATGGAGGAGCCCTCGCCGAACACCTCCAGCGTCACGCCCTGGAGGAGGTCGCTGAGGCCCCGGGGATCCTGGATCAGCGACTCGTCGGCCCAGCTGAGCATGTTGATGAATCCGGGCGCCACGGCGAGACCGGCAGCGTCCACGCGCTCGAGGGCCGAGCGTGCCGACAGGTCGCCGACGGCTGCGATGCTGTCCGCACGGATGCCGACGTCCAGTACGCGCCCCGGTCCGCCGTTGCCGTCGTACACGGTTCCGCCGGCGACGATGACGTCGAATTCCGGCGTGGGAGAGCAGGCCGCCAGCGAAACCGCCAGCGCGAGGATCATCCGTTTCATGGAGAGGCGCATCGTTGGATCCGCCAACCTACGGTACGCCACCCACGGCCGCATCCGCGGACGATCGAAAAAGGTGGAGCCCGACGCGAATGAACGGTGCCGGGCTCCGGGAAACGGGCTGAGAGGGAGGGTCAGCCGATTTCAGCCTCAATATCGCCGCGGGCGCCCGCAACCGCAACGCCGGGATCATCGGGACGGGCGACGATGGACCATGCTGGAGGATGACTGGTCGGTCGGCACCAGAAGAACCTGGCTCACGTTCACGTGCCCCGGGCGTGTCGCGCAGAACAGGACGCTCTCCGCCACGTCCGCCGCGGTGAGCGGGGTCATGTCCGCGTACACCTCTTCGGCCGTCACCTCGTCGCCGTCGAACCGGACCAGGCTGAACTCGGTCTCGACGAGCCCCGGGTCCACCGTGCTGACGCGAATGCCGGTTCCGTGCAGGTCCATCTTGAGCCCTTCCGAGATCGCGTAGACGGCGGCCTTCGTGGCGCAGTAGACCGTGCCGCCGGGGTAGATCCAGCGGCCGGCCGTCGAACCGATGTTGATCACGTGGCCCGAGCCCCGGCGCAGCATTCCCGGCAGGACGGCACGGGTCACGTGGAGGAGTCCCTTCACGTTCGTGTCGATCATCTCCTCGAGATGCTCCTCGAGCGCCTCGTGGAGCGCCGCCCGCCCCTTGGCCTTGCCGGCGTTGTTGACCAGGATGTCGATGGAGCACCATTCGTCCGGGAGCGATCCGATGGCCCGGTCCACCGCCCCGGCATCCCGGACGTCGAGCTCGAACGGATGCACGGAAGCGCCGTATTCCGATCGCAGCGTGGACGCCACGGGAAGGAGCCGTTCCTCCCGCCTGGCGCACAGGAGAAGGCGCGCTCCGGCCCCGGCGAACGCGTGTGCGCAGGCTTCGCCGATGCCGGCGGAAGCACCGGTCACCAATACGATCCGGTCGTTCAGATTCATGCGGACGAGGCGGAAATGATGGAACGGGCTGGGAGTATACGCACGGTCAGGCCCCGCCCGTTCCCCCCGCCTCGCGGTGCCTCGATTCCCGCTGCCGACCGATTTCAACCCGGGCGAGGGCGGCGCTCACAACCAGTGCGGTGACGGCCGCGACGACGACCCAGGCAAGAGGATCGCCCACGACGGGCAGGCGCAGCGCCCCGCCGGTCTGCCAGGGCCAGAGGGCCCGGAGCGAGCCGGCCATGAGACCGACGAGCACGGCCATCGTCCCGTCGTGGCGGTGTGCGAGCAGCCAGTTGAGCAGCACGGCGAACCCCGCGAGTCCTGCCCCCGCACCTGCGGCGAAGATCGCGAGGTAGCGCAGGTCCAGGGTGTCCAGGGCGGTGAGCGTCGGCGCGTACATGCCCAGGACCAGGAGCAGGAACGACCCGCTGACACCGGGTAGGACCATCGCGCTGATCGCCAGGACGGCGGCCAGGAAGATCTGGAGCGCATCGGGATCCGGGACCACGCGCGGTGGAAATCCCACGAGGAACCAGGCCAGGATGCCTCCGGCGACGGCGAGAACGAAGAGGTCGGTGCCTCGTCGTCGCATGCGGATCCAGGGCACGGGCAGCGAACCGGCCACGAGGCCGAGGAAGATGCCGCGCATGATTTCGGGCCGCTGGGCGAGCTGGCCCTCGAGCCAACCGGCCGCAAGGAGCGGCGTCGCGATCATCCCGGCGAGAATCGGCACGAGAAACGCCCAGGGAAGCCCTGCGAGCCCACGCGCCGCGCCTCTCGCATCCAGCCGGACGAGCGCCAGGACCGACCGGACCGCGTCGCTCGTGGCGGCGATGAGCCGCTCGTAAAGGCCCAGTATGAGCGCGATCGTTCCGCCCGAGACGCCGGGGATGATGTTGGCGACGCCCATGGCGACGCCTTCCACGAGATGGCGGGCGGAGCGCACGATCGGGTTCATGACGGGCTCAAAATGGATGCGGCGATCCGGATGCCGGACCGCCGCGGGAGGGGAGCGGATGCCGGCAGGGCTCAGGTGTCCATGTCCAGAAGGCGCCGGATGCGCGCGTCGCCGTACATCTCCGGGTAGGCCCGCGCAAACTCTTCCCTCTTGGACGGGTCCAGCATGAAGGCCGTCTTCAGCGAGCGGACGCTCTCCTCCCGATGGCCCAACGCAAAGAGCGCCTTCGCCTGCTGGAAGTAGGTGCCCGCATGGCCGGGTTCGATGCTGGTCGCTCGCCGGTACGCCTCGAGCGCGTCCTCCGGCCGGCGGGCCTCGAAAAGGGTCTCGGCGTAATCCACCCAGGCGTCCCGATTCTCCGGGGACAGGTGGACGGTGGTCCGGTACGCGGCAAGGGCCTCGCCCATCCGGCCGAGCGTGTACGCGCAGTCGGCCTTCGCATACCAGAAATCGGCGATGCCCGGGTTCAGCACGACGGCCCGGTTGAAGAACACGAGCGCCTCGTCGAAGCGTTCGAGCGCGTCGAAACAGCATCCGAGACCGTACCACGCCTCGCTGTAGGTCTCGTCGGACTCGAGGGCCTGTTCGAAGTAGCGGATGGCCTCGCGGTACTGCTTCTGCTCCTCGTAGGCGAGGGCAATGTTGTAGCACGTGGCGGAGTCCGCCCCCTCGATCTCGATGACCTGGAGATAGTTCTCTATGGCCTCGTCGAGTCGCCCCAGGTTCGCCATCGCGTTGCCGCGGTTGTAGAACGCCGAGGCGAAGTCGTCCGCGATGACGATGGCCATGTCGTACGAAGCGATGGCCTCGTCGAACCGCCCCATCTTGTTGAGCACGATGCCCCGGTTGTACCAGGCGTCGTGCGAGTACGGGTCGCTGTCCAGGTGGCGGTCGTAGGCGTCCACCGCGAGGGCGTGTTCGCCCGTGCGGTCATAGCAGTAGCCCAGCTCGTACCAGACCTCGGGGTGGTCCCCGTTGAGCTCGGCGCAGCGCTCGAACACGCCGATCGCCTCGGCGAGCCGGTTGAGCCGCTCCAGGGTGACGCCGTTGTTGAAGAGCGCCTCGTCGTTCACGGGGTCCAGTTCCAGCGCCTGCCGGTAGGACTCCAGGGCGTCGTTCGGACGATCGAGGGTGTCCAGGGTGATGCCCCGGTTCAGCAGGGTCTCGACATCGACCGGGTTCAGCGCGAGGGCCCGATCGTAGGCGTCGAGGGCTTCCGCGTGGCGATCGAGCGTGTTGAGCAGCACGCCCTTGCGCATCCAGGCGTCGGACGAGAACGGGTGGCTTCCGAGCACGCGGTTCACGACGCGCAGGGCGTCTTCGAATCGCCCCTGCTCGTAGTACCAGCTCGCGATGTCGTCGAGGGCGTCGGAGTCGAGATACCCGGCCCGGTCTTCCGCTTCAAACGAATCGACCAGTTCCCGAAGCCGTTCCTCGTCCGTGAATTCGTCGTGTTCGTCGAATTCGAAATTGAGCATGCTCCTGGCTTGGCTTGATCGCCGTTCCATCGGGCCGGCAACCCTGGCCAGTCCCGACGGAACGTTCGATCATTAGGATACGAAACGTCGGAGCACTCGAAAAGCCGAAGCCCTCGGGATCCGCGTACCTCTCGCATACAGGGAACGTGCAAATCGTAGATTGTCGCGTTGTCTCCCGAGCGGCCCGTACGGAAACCCATGCTCATATCGTTCGAAGGAATCGACGGATGCGGCAAGTCCACGCAGATCGGGCGGATCCGGGACCGCCTCGTCGCGGCCGGTTTCGGGGTCGACCTGGTCCGGGAGCCCGGCGGAACGCCCGTTTCCGAGCGGATCCGTGAGCTGCTTCTCGACGATTCGCTGCACGTGGATCCGCTCTCCGAACTGCTGCTCTTCAGCGCGGCAAGGGCCCAGTTGGTGCGCGAGCGCATCCGTCCGCTCCTGGCGAAGGGACGCGTGGTCCTTTGCGACCGGTTCTTCGATTCGACGACCGCGTACCAGGGCGGGGGGCGCGGGGTCGCCGATCCGGAGTGGCTCGACGCCTTCCATCGCCGCGTTACCGGCGGCCTGGCCCCCGACCGCACGTATCTGCTCGTCGTCTCGCCGCGGGTCGGAGCAGCCCGTCGCACGGAGCGTGCGGCGGACCGCATGGAACAGGCCGGCGAGGCCTTCCTCGAGCGGGTGGACGCGGCGTACCGGGTGCTCGCGGCGGCCGAGCCGGAGCGGATCATGCTCGTGGACGGCGAGGCGGACCCTGGCGTGATCGCCGAGCGGATCTGGGCGGATCTCGCGCCCCGCCTGTCCGGATAGCATCCGGAACCGCCTCGCACGGGTCCGGTACAGGACGGGAACCGATTCCGCCCGCCGAACGCATGGCCTTCACGACCGCCGACCAGCTGCACGAGGTGCACCGCCTGTTCGCGGATTTCCTCCGGGAACGCGGCCAGCGACGCACGCCCGAGCGGATGGCCGTGCTGGATGCCGTATACCAGGCCGACGGCCACCTGGACGCCGACACGCTGAATGCGAAGCTGCGGGAGGGTGACGTA
>JAHEEH010000521.1 GCA_024640835.1 Bacteroidota bacterium | reverse complement strand
GTTCTTCCTGGACGGGAGCGAGAACTTCTCGTCCCCGAACCCGCTCATCTACACGCGGCGGATCGTGAATCCCGAGGGGGCCATCAAGGTGTCGGGCAAGTCAGGCGGATTCACGATCGGAGCCATCTCGGCGCTGGACGACAAGATCACGTCGCTGAGTGGGGAAATGCTGAGGACCTTCAACGCACTCCGGCTCCGGCGCGACCTTGCCGGGCAGTCGTCGCTCGGCCTCGTGTACACCGACCAGACCGATGGTCCGACCTGGAACCGCGTGGCGGCCATCGACGGCCGGTTCGTCCACGGGATCTACTCGCTCACCTGGCAGGCGGCCGGTTCCTTCACGAACGACGGGGACGGCACCGTTTCGGCGCCCCTCTGGTCGTCGAACTTCTCGGCCCGCGGGCGTCGGTTTGGAATCATCGCCAGCGCATCGGGTGTCCACGACCGGTTCGTTTCCCGGGCGGGATTCATCCGTCAGTCCGGAGTGGTCAACGTGCTCGTCCAGCCGCGGTACACCCTGTACGGGCGGGAGGGGGCGTTCGTGGAGAGCTTCGTCGGATCGGTCAATCTCACGGGCCGCTGGGACTACTGGCGCTTCACGGACCTGCAGATCCCGAACGATCCCAAGCTGCACCTGAACGGCAGCGTGGAGCTTCGGGGAGGATGGTCGGTGGGGATGCAGCTGTTGTACGAGTCGTTCAAGTATCCCCCGGCCCTCTACGCGGATTATTGGGTCGAGCGGCGGGACGGGACCGGCGCCCCGATCGACACGGTCGCGTTCGTCGGAACGGACCGGTTCACCAACAAGGACATCGCAATCAGCCTCTCGACGCCGCGCTTCTCGACGTTTTCGGCCAGTCTGTACCTCATCGGGGGCCGCGACGAGAACTTCTACGAGTGGGCGCCAGCCGACATCGTGATCGCGGACGCGCGGCTCAACTGGTCGCCCACGGACCAGTTCCGGGTGGATTTCGCCTACCAGCACCAGCAGTACTTCCGGTATGACGACAAGAGCATAGTCGGCATGCGCCGCGTTCCGCGGCTGAAGGTCGAGTACCAGGCGACGCCCGACATCTTCTTCCGCATCGTCGCCCAGTACGACGCGAGCTACCAGGACGCCCTGCGGGACAACTCGCGGACCGACGACCCCATCCTGGTCCGGGACCCCGGGACTGGCACGTTCCACCGGACCCGGGAGCGGCGCACGAACCGGCTCCGCATGGACGCGCTGTTCTCGTACCGGCCGACGCCCGGCACGGTGGTCTTCCTCGGCTACGGCTCCACGTTCGACGAGCCCCAGAGCTTCCGCATGGAGCGGCTCGAGCGTCTATACGACGGCTTCTTCGTGAAGCTGAGCTACCTGTTCCGGGTCTAGCCCGGGTCGCCCGGTCAGGGCCTCGGTATCCAGGCCGCGGCCTTCTGCAGCCGCGACAGGACGGCACCCTCGTCCGTTCTGCCGGGCCCTCCTTCGGACAGGTAGGCCTTGTCGGTGGGGACGTCCGCCTCCAGGTCCCACGACGACGGATCGCCAGCCGCCGCCCGGTATGCGTCGCGGAACGCCTCCCCTCCCACGGCTCTACGCAGCGCCGAGGCCGTCGCGTAGAGGTCGCTCGACATCGCCTCGCGAATCCGGTCTTCCCGGAACTCGATCCCGGAGAGCAGCTCGTTCATGGCGAAGAGGAGGTCGCCCGCCAGCAGCACGGCGCGCATCACGGCGGCCTTCGTCAACTGCAGGTCGCGGTGGTAGCCCGACGGCAGGTTCGCGGGGAGTCCCAGCAGAAGCTGCAGCTCCGCGTGAATCCGGTGGAACGTGGCCCTGGCGAGCTCCAGGACATCCGGATTCTTCTTCTGGGGCATGATCGAGCTGCCCGTGCAGAAGGCGTCCGGAAGCCGGACGAAGCCGAACTCGGCCGTCGCGTACAGCACGAGGTCCGATGCCATCCGGTTCACGCTGCCCGCCAGCTGGAGTACGGCGTGCACCACCTCGGCCTCGAGTTTGCCGCGTGACAGCTGGACGGACGTGACGTGCTGCTGGACGCCATCGAAATCCAGCCGCCGCGCCACGTCCTCCCGGGGAAGGTCCAGGTAGG
>JAHEEH010000520.1 GCA_024640835.1 Bacteroidota bacterium | reverse complement strand
CATGGCCTACCAGGGCACCTTCTTCATCGTAACGGCCGCACTCATATCGGGCGCCGTGGTGGAGCGGATGCGGTTCGGAGCCTATCTGCCGTTCATAGCGGCCTGGGGCCTCCTGGTCTACGCACCCGTCTGTCACTGGGTGTGGGGCGGCGGATGGATCGGCCGGCTGGGCGCACTCGATTTTGCCGGGGGCGCCGTGGTCCACGTCAACGCCGCGGCGGCGGCTCTCGTCGCGGCGACCGTCCTGGGGCCCCGCCGGGACTACGGACGGCTTGCCCTGCTGCCGCATCACGTGCCGTTCGTGTTGCTGGGGTCCGGGCTTCTCTGGTTCGGCTGGTTCGGTTTCAATGCCGGCTCGGCCCTGGCGGCAGACGGTTTCGCAGTGCTCGCCTTCGTCAACACTCTTCTCGCCCCCGCTTCCGCCCTGGTCGTGTGGATGGGGATCGACCACCTGCGATCTGGCCACGTCACCGCTGTCGGGGCGGCAACCGCCATCGTCGTGGGACTCGTCGCGGTCACGCCCGCAGCCGGCTTCGTATCGCCGGTATCGGCTCTGACCATCGGCGCCCTGGCCGCACCTCCCTGCTACTTCGCCATCCTGAAGCGGGCCGGCACCCGGCTGGACGACAGCCTCGACGTGTTCGCGGCGCACGGCGTGGGCGGCATCGTCGGCGCCCTGCTCACCGGCCTGTTTGCCGAGTCTGCCTGGAACGGAATCGTGGACGGCGCGCTGTTTGGTCATCCAGGACAGTTCGGGATCCAGTTGCTTTCGGTCGCGGCTGTGTTCGCGTACAGCGCGCTGGCCACGTTCGCGATCCTGAAGGCGATCGGGCGCTTCATTCCCCTTCGGGCCGGATCAGCCGAGGAACGCATCGGCCTGGATATCCAGCATCACGGCGAGGAGGCCTACTCGGATGGCGAGGGAGCCATACTCATTCCGAGCCCGGAGCCCGCGCGAAAGCCTCTTCCGGTGCACGCCCCGGTCTCCGCCTGAAGCCCATCGCATCCGTCCTGTACGATCCATGAAGCTCATCAAGGCAATCATTCGCCCCGACCGCCTGAACGACGTGCTCGTCGCACTCTTCCACGCCGAGGTCCGAGGACTCACCGTGAGCCGCGTCCGCGGACACGGAGGAGAGCGTGAGACACAGGAAACCTACCGGGGTACCACGGTGCGCATGGAGCTGGCCGACAAGGTCCAACTGGACATTGGCGTCTCCGAGCCTTTCGTCGAACGCACGGTGCAGGCCATCCTGGAGTCCGCGCGCACCGGGGAAGTGGGCGACGGAAAGATCTTCGTCCTTCCGGTTGAAAGGGTGTACCGCATCCGGACCGGCGAGGAAGACCTTGCCGCGGTCACCCCGGTCTCATCGTAGGGGATGCCGTGGGGAAGACCCGTGAACCCGCCTGCCGGGGCCTCCCCCACGCGCTCGCGAGCCGTGGGCTGTTGACGGACCCCGCAACCGCGTCTATCATCCCCACGTATCGAACGCGCGGTGCCCCGGCATGGACTCGGTCTATCTCATCAGCCTCATCGTAGGCGGGTTCTTCGTCCTGCTCTCGATCTTCGGGGGCGGAGACCACGAGAGCGATGCCGACGCGGACGTGGATGCCGACGTCGACGTGGATTCGGATTTCGACCACGATTTCGACGCCGACCACGACATCGACGTCGACCACGACCTGTCCCTGGACCACGGCGGCGGCCCCGACTTCGTGGACCTGCTCTCGATCCGCGCCCTGTTCCTCTTTGCCGCCTTCTTCGGCCTGACCGGAACCACGCTCGACCTCCTCGGCTCGGACGAACCGTGGACGGCGATCTTCTCCGTACTGACCGGCCTGATCGTCGGTCTGGGCGGAAACTGGTTCATCAAGCGGTTCGCGTACGAGCAGGTGTCGAGCGCCGTCTCCTCCCGGGATCTCACCGGAAGGACGGCGCGCGTGGTGCTGCCCTTCATCGGGGGCGAACGGGGCCGGATCCTGGTCGAGGCCAAGGGCCAGCGGCTCCAGCTGACGGCGCGCAGCCTGGATGCCGAAGGGGACGACCCCTTCTCGCCCGGCGACGAGGTGGTCGTGGTGCGGATGGACGGG
>JAHEEH010000519.1 GCA_024640835.1 Bacteroidota bacterium | reverse complement strand
CTCCTGGAACATCGGCGCGAGGGGCTCGCCCGCGGTCGCGAACAGGTCGGGGGCACCATCGGGCCGCTCGCGATCGGCGGGCCCGGATCCTCCGATCCGTAGAACGCCTCCAGATCCCGGAGATCCACCCGCTCGATGTCGCCGCCTATCGAGCCCTCGCTGAAGGTCAGCGCCATCCAGGGCTCGAAGCGGTGGATCACGCGGGGCGTCACGTCGGGGTGCGTGTGCAGATACCAGTTGAGCCCGTCCGCCCATGCGTCCATCAGCGCCTTGAGCCATCCCGGGCTTTCCGCGTAGAGCGCCTGCATGTGCTCCGGATCGATGAACAGCTTCATCCGGAGATCGAGCCAGATGCGCTCCTCCCCCTCGGCCTCCGCGAGTCGCCCCATCGACAGGAGGTAGTTCTGCTCGATCCGGTTGAAGTCGTCCTCCGCCTGGGCGTAGATCATGCCGAACACCGCATCGGCATCGGTCTCGCCGTAGACGTGGGGAACGCCCCAGTCATCCCGGATGATGGTGACGCGATCGGCCCGATCCTGCCAGCGGGCAACCTCGGGATCGGTGGACGTACAGGCAGCGGGGACGAGGAGTAGCAGGAGGACGAGGCGTCTCATGGAGCGTTGGGCAGGATTCACGCAGCGTTACCGGCCCGAATAGTACAGCACGCGGCCCTGTTCTCGGACACGGGACTCGCCCGGCTGCGTGATTATCGTGTGGGGACCTTGCGAAACGGTCCGGCGGCCGGGATACTTGCGTGCTCCGGCCCGGACACCGCCCGACCCGGGCGGACCGGTGGCGTACTTCCCCGGGGCCACCGAACATCGATGCCGGCCACTGCGCATGCCATGACACGAAATCGTCTTTCCTTTCTCGTCCTCCTTCTCGCCCTCCCTTCGTCCGCCGCGGGACAGGACTTTCGGCTCGACGACCGGGAAATCCTGGCAGCGCGGGGTGCGGAGTTCCTGGTCTTCAGCAACTGGTACAGCGGGTACTTCAGCGATTCCAAGCTGAGCGGCGTCGAGATCGTGCACCACGGGGTGCGCACCGCGACGAACGGCGACGTACGCCTGTCCAGCACTCCCGAGCAGTGGGATCCCATTCCGGAGTTCGTGGGCCGCACGGTGGACGCGGACGGCAGGACGATCAACGCCCGGCTGGCCTACCCGGACTACGGGTTCGAGTACCGGATCGAGGCCCGGCCGGAGGGGGAGGGCATGCTCGTGAGCGTAACCCTCGACGCCCCCCTGCCCGAGGCACTCGTGGGGCGTGCCGGGTTGAACCTGGAGTTCCTGCCGTCGGCCTACACGGGAAAGACGTTCTTCACCGATGGGACCGGCGGCGTGTTTCCCAGGATCGCGAGTGGACGGCGGGCGGTCGCCGCCTACGGCATGCTGGAGACCGAGCCGATCGCTTCGGGCGTCCGGCTCGATCTCGCCCCGGAGGATCCGGAGCGCCACGTGACGATCGAGGGACGAGGGACCGCGGTCTCGCTGTACGATGGACGCGTCCAGGCGCAGAACGGGTGGTTCGTGGTGCGGAGCCTGCTTCCGGCCGGCAGGACCGGCCGGGTTATCGAGTGGCTCATCACCCCCCATCGCATTCCGGACTGGACCCGGACCCCGGTCCTGGCGCATTCGCAGGTCGGTTACCACCCGCGCCAGGAAAAGGTCGCCGTCATCGAGGTGGATCCGCAGTTCGCTGCACCGGATTCTGCTCGTCTCGTACGGATCCAGGCGGATGGCCGGACGCTCACGTCGCATTCCGGCCCGGCCGTACCGTGGGGGCGATTCCTGCGCTACGACTACCGGCGTTTTGATTTCTCGTCCGTCACCGAGCCGGGGCTGTACGTCCTGGAGTACGCAGGCGTGCGATCCGAGCCGTTCCGCATCGCCGACGACGTATACCGCAACGGCCTCTGGCAGCCCACGCTCGACACGTTCATGCCGGTCCAGATGGACCATGTGCTGGTCAACGACGGATACCGCGTGTGGCACGGGGCGGGGCACCTGGACGACGCGCTCCAGGCCCCGACGAACCACGAGCATTTCGACCTGTACGCCCAGGGCCCGACCACCGACTCGCCCTTTTCGCCC
>JAHEEH010000088.1 GCA_024640835.1 Bacteroidota bacterium | reverse complement strand
GGACCCGAAGTGACGGCCTTCGAGCTGGTCTGTTCGCGATGAGCGGCATCGTATCGAGGAGAAAGGGTGCCCGGGAGGGTGAGGACACGCGCCGGGTCATGCGGATCTCCACCCTGGACGGACTCTTCGCCGTCCAGTACGCAACCCTCACCGCCGGCCCGTTCCTCACGGCCTTCCTCATCGCGCTCGGCGCGCATGCGTTCGAGGTCGGTCTTGCGGCGGCCCTGCCGCTGCTCGGTGGACTGGTGCAGCCGGTCGGTGCAGAGATCGTGCGACGGCGCGGCGGATTCCGGAAGGCCGTGACCGTCGCGGCCGCGCTCGCGGATGCCCTGCTCTGGAGCGTCTCGATTCTCGTCGTGGCCTGGCTGCCCGCCGGGCGGGCGCTCCCGATCGTGCTGGTGGTGATGGGAGTGCAGCAGGCCGCGACCGCCGTCGGCTCGGCCTCGTGGACGTCCTGGATCAGCGACCTCATCCCCCCTCCGGTCAGGGGACGCTTCTTCGGCACCCGGAATTTCGTGACCAACGCCTTCGGGGCCGCCACGGCCACCGCGGCAGGCTTCGCCGTCCGGGCGTCCGCCGATCCGGTCCCGGTCTTCCTGGTCCTGATCGCCGCCGGCGCGGCGTCCCGGCTCCTGAGCATCCGGTTCCTCTCGATCCAGCCCGAGCCGACGCCCGCCCGGAGTCTGCCGGGCGGCGCCATCCGGCAGCTCCGCGAGCCGCTGGCCCAGTCGGGCTTCCGGCGATACGTCGTCTTCTCCGCGGCGTGGGGCTTCTCCGTCTACTTCGTGGCGCCGTTCTTCGCCGTCTACATGCTGACCCAGATCGGCATCGGCGTGCAGTCCGTAATGGCTTTCTCGGCGCTCGGCATCGTGTCGAACCTGGTCGGCCAGCGCGTGTGGGGGCCGCTGGCGGATCGTCACGGGGATCGGCAGGTCATGCGGCTCGCCGGTCTCTTCGTGGCCGTGCAACCCTTCTGGTGGGTGTTCACAGCGGCGTCCGGCCCGGGCTATTACCTGATGCCTCTGCTCAGCATCTCGGGCGGCTTCGCCTGGAGCGGGTTCACGCTCGCGACGGGCAACCTCATGATGCGGTTGGCGCCCGATACGGGGAAGACTTCGTTCTTCGCGGTCCAGGCGGCGCTCGGCGGCGCGTTCGGGGCGGCAGGCCCGATCGTCGGTGGTTCCGTGTCGGGCCTGCTGGCCGCGTCGTGGATCGGCCAGGGACCGTTCGACGGTCTCAAGGCCCTGTTCGTCGTCGGTGGCGTGCTCCGGGTCATCGCCTGGCTGCTGATGGCCCGCGTTCCGGAGCCCGTGAACAGGCCGCGACTTCGTGCCGTGTTCGTGATCCGGGACACGGTGCGCACCATGAATCCGATGCAGGGCTTCAGTCCGCTCCTGCATCTGTTCATGGAGGGAATCCGCGATCGAAGGCCCAGAACACGTCGGGAAGACCCCGGACGCATCGAGAACGTGGGCTGAGCAGACGCCCGGCCTGCGGCCTCACCCGGCCAGGAGGTGCCAGCCGGCCGCAACGGCGGCACAGAGGACGACCCCGATCCCGATCGGAAGCAGCGTGGCCCACACGGTCCATCGGACGCTGCCCGTCTCCTTGTAGATGGTGTAGATGGTCGTCGAGCACGGGTTGTGGATCAGGCTGAACAGCATCAGGCAGGCGGCGGTCAGCGTGGTCCATCCTCCCGCGTGCAGGAGCGCGGAGAGCGGCGCACCCTGGGTCTCGAAGATCACGCCGGCACCGCTGCCGACCTCCGTCATGCCGGTGGTCAGCACGGTCAGCATCAGGATGGTCGGAATCACGATCTCGTTCGCCGGGATCGCCACGATGTAGGCCACCAGGATCACGCCGTTGAGCCCGATCAGGAGTCCGACGGGATCGAGCCCGGCGATCATCCATGCCGCCACGCTCTGCCCCGCCACGTGGATGTTCGAGATGAGCCAGATCGCCAGTCCGGCCGGCATGGCGAACAGCACGGCGCGCCACAACACGAAGACCGTCCGGTCGATCAGGGACGTGTACAGCGTGCGGAGGATGGCGGGCGGACGATACGGCGGCAGTTCGAGGCTGAACGTGGACGCGACGCCCTTGAGCACGGTTCGCGAGAGGAACGCGGACGTCCCGAACATGAGCGCCACCCCCAGCACCGCGATCGTGAGCACGGCGGCCGTGGCCGTCAGTCCCTGCAGGGGACCGGGCATCAGGGCTCCGAAGAAGACCGTCGCGATCAGGATCTGCGTGGGCCACCTCCCGTTGCACAGCGCGAAATTGTTCGTGATGATCGCGATCAGGCGCTCCCGGGGCGAGTCGATGACCCGGGTCGCGATGACGCCCGCCGCGTTGCAGCCGAAGCCCATGCACATGGTCAGGGCCTGCTTGCCGTGTGCCCCGACCTTGCGGAATGAGTTGTCGAGCACGAAGGCCACGCGCGGGAGGTATCCGAAGTCCTCGAGAATCGTGAAGAGCGGGAAGAAGATGGCCATCGGCGGCAGCATCACGCTGACCACCCACGCAGTCGTCAGGTACATGCCATCGAGGAGCACGCCGGAAAGCCACCAGGGCAGCGACACGGCGTCCGCCAACCCCTTCAGGAACGGCAGCCCCCGATCGATCAGGTTCGCGGCCAGGAAGGACGACGGGTAGTTCGCGCCCACGATCGTGAGCCACAGCACACCCGCGAAGATGAGCAGCATCGCCGGGACGCCGGTGGCCCGGCTCGTCAGCCATCGGTCCAGGCGTCGCTCCCATGCGCGACGCGTCGACGCGCCGGCTGCAGCGACGCGGTGCTCCGCGATGCCCGCCGCCTCGGCGTACAGATGCTCCACCCATCGGTCGTGCGCCTGCGGAGGCATCGCCCAGCGCATGCGGTCGACCTCGGCGAGAAGTCCGGACGGTTGCTCCGTGCCGCTGCTCATGCCGGCACCCCGGTCTCACGGAGCGGGCTGTCGACCAGCTCCGCCAGCTCACCCGACTCCACGGCCTGCCGGATCCTGGTGTCCCCCGCGAGCAGGCGCTGGGCTATCCACTCCGCCTGCTGCAGGTGGGGGTAGTCCTTCCGCAGATGCCCGGCGATCCGGTCGATGGCCGCTCGAAGCGCGGGGTTGGGGTGCCTGACCCTTCGCGGCGAGCACACCAGGCTTCCCGTCGCCACGTCCCGGATGGCGGCCAGGAGCGCGTCGATCCCTTCGCCATCCCGCGCGACCGTCGGAATCACCGGCACGCCCAGGTCGCGTGCGAGCCCGGTCGTGTCCACGTCGATACCGTGCGCGCGGGCCTCGTCCACCAGGTTCAGGCACACGACGACACGGCTCGTGATCTGCAGGACCTGGAGCGCGAGATTCAGGTTGCGTTCCAGGCGGGTGGCGTCCGCAACGATCACGGTCACGTCGGGGCGGCCGAACAGGAGGAAGCTGCGGGCGACTTCCTCGTCGGGACTCGCCGACAGCAGCGAATAGGTCCCGGGAAGATCCACGAGCTTGTACCGGTCGTTTCCGATTCGGAAGCCTCCCTCGGCACGCGAGATCGTCTTGCCCGGCCAGTTTCCGGTGTGCTGCCGCAGGCCCGTGAGGGCATTGAACACGGTGCTCTTTCCCGTATTCGGATTGCCGGCGAGGGCCACCACGTAGTTCCATCCCTGGACGCTCAGGCCGGTCTGCTCGTGGGCAAGCGAGGCCCCGCAGTTCGCGCACCCCGGTTGTGCGGACTTGCTCATGGCGCCGTCCCTCCCAGATGCACGTAGACGTGGTCCGCCTGCTCCCGCCTCAGCGCGATGGACGCCCCCCGAATCCGGTACGCCGTCGGATTGCCGGAAGGACTGACCAGGTCGATCTCGATCACGGACCCGGGCACGACGCCCAGATCGAGCAGGCGGTTTCTTTCCGCGCCGCGACAACCGGGCCCCAGGCCGACCACCCGCGCGCTTCCGCCCTCCGCCAGGTCCGAGAGTCGGGCGAGGCCGTCGTCGATGGATTCTCCAGGAGCGAGCTCGCCCACGTGCACCTGGGCCGCCATGGCGGCGTCGAGCGTCATGACTCTACCATCCGCCGAGATCCGGCACCTTCCTCCGTCGACCGACAGGATCCTGACGCGCATGCCGGCCACCAGGCCGAGGCGCGTGATCCGCTCGTACGGTGCGTTCGGCTCGTCCTCGACGTGGGTGATCCTGCCCGTCCACCCCTCGGGACAACCGGAGATTTCGAGACCGTGCAGATCGGGAAGATCGCCTTCGGACGTGGGAATGGGATCGCCGTGCGGATCCCAGCGCGGATGCCCGAGGCGCTGGGACAGATGCTCCACCTCGTCGTCCGTCAGCACGTGCTCCTTGCGCTCCGCCCGTGCATGCCAGTCGGACTCCGGGAATCCGGTGTCGCGGGCCAGCGCCGTCTCGTAGAGCCTGTGCGCCCGCACGACGCGGCGCGCGTAGACCCGTCCCTCGTCGGTGAGGGCATACAGGCCCTGCCCCTGCGCGGTCAGGAAGCTGCGTTCCACCAGTCGTGCGAGCAGCGCCGACGCGTCGTCCAGGGGCGTGCCCATCGCACCGGCGAGGCTCTCCGCCGTGGCGGGACGACCCCGGTACTCGCACTCGTGACAGTGCTTCAGGGCATCTTCGGTAGCGATTCGGTCCAGCATGGCCCTTGTCTGGCGGTAGCCTTTCCGTCAACCCGCAGCGGCCGACCTTGTTCGGTTGGACCCGAGTCGGAGCACGGGATGTGCCGGGCGGGGCGTGCTACGGATTCGGCCAGCCGTATTCCTTCGCGACGGCGTCCCGGACCTCGCCCAGCACCGTTCCGCCCGCGTCCGAGTTGGTCATGATGGCCACGCCACCCCGTCCGTCGATGAAGGCGATGAGCGCGCACCGGAACCCCTCGTTTGCTCCACCGTGGCGGAACTGGAGGCCATCCGCCGAAATCATGGGACCGAGCCCGTGGTTCTCCATGCCGGGGGTGAGCATTTCCCGGACGGTTGCGGAGTCGAGCACCGTCCCGGCACCCTGCAGGTCGTTCTGCACGGCCATGGCGAAGCGGGCCAGGTCCGAAGGGGTGGTCCAGAGACCTGCGGCCGCCATTTCCGGATAGACGTGCCACTGGCCCTCGACCGGCCGGCCGTCCTCGCGGTAGCCGGTCGCCGCATCGGCCCAGCGGGCCGGCGGAAGCGGCTGCAGGTACCCGCTGGACGACATGTCCGAGGGCTCCAGAACCCTCTCACGGACGAGGTCGGGGAACGGTCTGCCGGTCACGTCCTCGAGCACCAGCTGCAGGACGGTATACCCGCCCCCCGAGTACTGCCAGCTCTCCCCCGGCTTCTTGTACACCCGGACGGAGTCCGTATTGCCCTCGCCGTCGAGCACCCCGATCGTCGGCGGCAGCACCTCCGTCCGGGCGTAGCCCGGGAAGCCCCACACGGTCGTTCCGGCCGTGTGGTTCACGATGCGCCGGAGCGTCACCTTCTCGGTGGCCGTGAACTCGTTCTCGGGGACCTTCCAGCGGGTCAGGTACGCGTTGACGTCCGCGTCCAGGTCCAGCAGTCCGTCCTCGACCAGCGAGAGCATGGCAGCCGCGGCCACCGGCTTCGAGATCGAGGCGGCCTGGAAGAGCGTATTCGTTGCGGCGGGACGGACCTCCTCCCGATCGGCCATGCCCCAGGCCTTGGCCCAGGAGATCGAGCCCTTCTCGAACACCGCGACACTGACCGCAGGGATATCCAGCTGTCGCATCCGGTCGACCAGCGTGACGGCCTCGCCGCCGTCGGGCACGATCGAGGCCTCGATGCGCGCGATGCGTTCCGCGGCATCCGGAGCGGCGAGGTCGAGAGGACTCGGCAACTCGTTCGTCGGCGGCAGGCACCCGGCGAGGAGAAAGAGGACGACCGGGATCATTCGTTTCATGACAAACCTCCATCCGATGAAACCGTGGGGGTCCGGTACCGCCTCCGCCAGGCGGCGTACCCGAACACCGCCAGCACCACGTAGAGGGCGAAGAGCAGCGCCGTGGTGCGAAGCCCGCGGTCGAGATACATCACGATCGACACGGCGTCGATCACGATCCAGTAGAGCCAGTTCTCCAGCACCTTGCGCGCCACCATGAAGGTGACGATCACGCTCGAAACCGTCGTGAAGGAATCCACGAAGGGCCAGGCTTCCGCGGTGTACGAGGCCATGAGCCAGCCCACGGTGGCCGTCAGTGCGGCGATGCTCCCGATGGCGGCCGCGTGCTGCCGCGCCGTCCAGGCGTGGATCGGAACGCCCTCGTGCCCGGCCCCGCCGAATTTCCACTGCCACCAGCCGTACACGGCCATCGCCATGTAGAAGACGTTCAGCGCCGACTCCATGAACAGGTTCACGTTCCAGAAGAGCACCGTGTAGATGGCCGTGCTCGCGAGCGCGGCGTACCAGCACAGGACCGACTCCCGCATGGCCAGGAGCAGGTAGGCGACGGCCAGGGCGACCGCCAGGTTCTCCCACGTAACCAGCTCCATCTACAGGGCCTCGTAGCCGGGTATGACCTTCAGCACGTACACGGCCATCCCGTACGCTTCGCGGCAGGCCGCGATCGTCTCCTTCACCGCACGCATCGCATGGTCGTATTCGCCCTGCACCACGGTGCTCGTCGGGAAGGTCCGCACCACGAGTCCGTCGTAGCGATGGATGCGCTCGATGAATCCGTCGATCGGCGGAATGAATTCTTCCCGGTTCGGATACATGCTCACGTCGATGGTCACGGTCATGGCGAAGACCCTCAGCGGGCGATCATGAGCGGGCGCGTCACGGTCGTACCGTCGACCGACAGGCGGGCAAAATACAGCCCGGACGGAAGCCCCGCGGGACTCCAGCGGATCGCGTGAGGTCCAGGCGGGCGGACGCTGTCGACGAGCACGTTCACCCGGCGGCCGAGTACGTCGACCACTTCCAGAAGCACCGTTCCGGTCGACGAAAGCGAGTATTCCAGCGTCGTGGAGCCGGTGAAGGGGTTGGGGTAGGCAGCGCCGAGATTGAACGCACCCCGGGGGGCACCGGGCTCCGTCGACGAAACCGGCGTCATGTCCCGTACCGAAACCGCATCCACCCATACCTCGGCCAGTCCCGCCCGCCCCAGCATGAAGCGCATCCACGGCCTGTCCGAGACCGGCAT
>JAHEEH010000087.1:5348-7144 GCA_024640835.1 Bacteroidota bacterium | reverse complement strand
CATCCGCCGGAGTCCTCGAACCGCTGTTCGTCGATTCGTCTCAACACGTAGACCGAATTGTGCGTGTAGATCACGATGCGGTCTCCGGGCCGAACGTCGTCGCGAACCACGCCCTGCACGCCGGATGCATCGGCAACCAGGTCGTCGAACGCCATCGGATGGCGCGCCCTGGCGGGATGATATCCTGAATGACGCGGATCCACGGGAATAAGGGGTCCTCTCGGTGATTCCTACGCGTGGGGGCGTCAGACGTTACGCACTCGGTCCCCTCTCATGCAACGGCGGATCTTCCGCATGGACGCCGGGGCGCGTGGGATGCGCCTGCCGGTCCTGCGGCCCGGGCTTCCGGTGGTCCGCCAGGCGAGCCGTCAGGAAGTGCTCCGAATGCCGGCTGGACGGACGGACGCCATCGCGCCTTCTGGCGAAGATCGCCTGGAAGGTCAGCGGCAGTACAATGGCCGCGATCAGCAGGAGAAGCCACTCGGCGACGCGCATGGCGGATCAGGGAGTCTCGACAGCAGAATCATCGGCCCATTTCCGCCCGGACTGAAGCGGTCGGGTCACGATATCCGGTTCCGCATCCCCAGGAAATTGGCGAGGACCCGCTCTCCCGCCTCACCGCTCTTCTCGGGGTGGAACTGCACGGCGTGGAAGTTGCCCCGGCTCAGCGCGGCCGAGAACGGGACGATGTACTCGCACCGCGCCGTGGTCTCCGGTCCCTCGTCCGCATAGTAGCCGTGCACGAAATACATGTGAGAGCCCTCGGTCACCCCGTCGAACAGGGGACCCCGAACGCTCGAAATCGTATTCCAGCCCATGTGGGGGATCTTGCCGTGCGGGGGGAATCGTCGGACGACCTCCGGATACACCCCGAGGCACTCCGTGTCCGCTTCCTCGGAGTGGGCGCAGAGGAGGTGCAGCCCCAGGCAGATACCCAGAACGGGCTGTGCAAGGGATGCGACGACCGAGTCGAGGCCCCGGGCGGCCAGGTACCGCATGGCCGAAGACGCCTCACCCACCCCCGGGAAGATGACCCGATCGGCGGATCGCAGCGCCTCCGGATCGTCGGTGACCTCCGGCTCCACTCCCAGTCGGTTCAGCGCGTGCCGCACCGACTGGATGTTGCCGGCATTGTATCGGACGACCGCTACGGTCAAAGGGACCCCTTGGTGCTGGGGACCCCGCCTTCGCCCTCCCGCACCGCTACCCGGAGCGCCCGGGCGAGACCCTTGAACACCGACTCGATGACGTGGTGGTCATTCTCGCCCTCCGCCCGGACATTCAGGGTGCAGGCTGCCGCGTCGCAGAACGAACGGAAGAAGTGTTCGAAGAGCTCGGTCGGCACGTCGCCCACACGCTCCCGCCGAAGCGGTACGTCCCATACGAGAAACGCCCGTCCGGAGAGGTCGAGGGCGACCTGCGCCAGCGCCTCGTCCATGGGCAGCACGAAGCCGTATCGCTCGATGCCCCGCTTGTCGCCGAGCGCCTGCTTCAGGCAGGCGCCGAGCGCGAGGCCCGTATCCTCGACCGTATGGTGTTCGTCCACGTGCAGGTCTCCCTGCACGAGCACGTCGAGATCCACACCCCCGTGGCGTCCGATCTGCTCCAGCATGTGGTCGAAGAACCCGAGTCCCGTCCGGATTCGCGTTCTCCCCGCACCGTCGAGATCCAGGCGCACACGGATATCGGTCTCGTTCGTTCGGCGCGACACTTCGGCCGTGCGGTGCGGAAGCTCGACGTTCCGGCCCAGAGCGTCCAGCCGGACCGATACCGACCGCGCGTGTCCTTCCAGGGAC
>JAHEEH010000087.1:0-5338 GCA_024640835.1 Bacteroidota bacterium | reverse complement strand
GTGCCATGGTTTCAACGACCGGACCGAGCAGCCGCAGTCCGTCCGGCGAGAGGGACTGAAACGTGATCTTCCTGACGAAGGTGTCGAGCGATACCCCCGACCACCCGCGCGCAGCTCCTCCGGTCGGCAGGGTATGGTTCGTGCCGGAGGCATAGTCTCCGACCGCCTCGGGCGCCAGTTGGCCTACGAATACGGATCCGGCGTGTTCGACCCGCTCGGAGGCGAATTCGGCATCCTCGACGGCCAGCACCAGGTGCTCCGGGGCGTACGCGTTGACGAGGTCCAGGGCCTGGTCCAATCCGTCCACCACCACGCAGCAGCTGCCTTCGAACGCGCGGCGGGCCGTGTCCGAACGGGGAAGGTCCGCGATCTGGCGTACGAGTTCCTCCTCCATGCGCGCGGGCAGGGTCGGATCGGTCGTCACCACGAACACCTGGCTGTCCGGGCCGTGCTCGGCCTGGCCCAGCAGGTCGGCCGCCACGAAGCGCGGATCGGCGGACGTGTCGGCGAGGATGCAGAGCTCGGTCGGACCGGCCGGCAGGTCGACCGCCGTTCCCGACAGCAGCGCCAGCTGCTTGGCGGCGGTCACGTACTGGTTGCCGGGTCCGAACAGCTTGTCTACCCGGGGAACGGATTCCGTACCCCAGGCCATGGCGGCAACGGCCTGGGCACCGCCGATCCGGAACACGCGGTCGATCCCGAGTTCCGCCGCGGCAAACAGGATGGCCGGGTGCACGGTCCCGTCCGGTCCGGGAGGCGTGCACAGCACGATCTCGGGGCAGCCGGCGATCCGGGCAGGCACACCGAGCATGAGGACGGTGGAGAACAGGGGCGCCGTTCCACCCGGCACGTACAATCCGACGCTTCGAACCGGCACGCTTCGACGCCAGCACGTGACTCCGGACGTGGTTTCGACACGCACCGACGGGTCCCGCTGGACCATGTGGAAACGCTCCAGGTTGCGGATCGCGGTCCGGATGGCGTCCTGCAGATCCGACGGGACGTGCTCCGCCGCCCGGCGGATCGCGTCCGGCGGAACCATCGGACTGTCGATCCGGACCCCGTCGAACGCCTCGGTGAACCGCAGGACCGCCGCGTCTCCCTCCCGGCGAACGGCATCGACGATGGGACGGACCTGCTCCACGGAATCCTCGATGGGGCGCGTGGGTCGGCGCACCAGCCCGGCCCAGTCGGACCGCTCGGGGCGGACGATGACTCGCAGGAGGCTCATTGCACCATCTTCTCGATGGGAACGACCAGCATCCCCTCGGCACCCACCGCTTTCAGGCGGTCCAGGATCACCCAGAATTCGTCGTCCCGGATCACCGAGTGCACGGAGCTCCATCCCGGCTCGGCGAGCGGCATGACCGTCGGGCTCTTCATGCCCGGGAGCATCGCCTTCACTTCCTCGAGAGCACGATCCGGCACGTTCAGCAGAATGTACCGGTATCCCCGTGCCCGCATCACGGAGCCCACGCGGAAGCGGAGCGCGTCGAGCAGCGCCGAGGCCTCCGCGTCGAGCGATCCGTTGGCGATGAGAACGGCCTCCGACTGCATGACCGTGGCGAGCTCGCGCAGACCGTTGGAGATCAGGGTCGAGCCGGTCGACACCAGGTCACAGATGGCATCCGCCAACCCGATACCGGGCGCGATTTCGACGGATCCGCTGATCTCGTGAATGGTCGCGCCGATGCCGTGGGCTTCCAGAAAGCGTGAAAGGACACGCGGGTAGGAGGTGGCGACGTGAGCCCCTTCGAGCGAAGCGAGGTCGGTGAAGTCCCCGCCGCGCGGCACGGCCACCGACAGGCGGCACCGTCCGAAGCCCAGGCGCTCGGCCACCTCGACCGCCCGCCCGGACTCGGCTACGACGTTCTCTCCCACGATACCGGCGTGCGCCACGCCGTCGGCGACATATCCGGGGATGTCGTCGTCCCGCAGGTAGAGCAGCTCGACGGGGAAATTGTCCGCTACCGCCCGCAGCTTGCCGTCGGCCCGCGAAAAACGGATTCCGCAGTCGCGGATGAGCTCCACGGACTGTTCGGCGAGGCGACCGGATTTCTGGAGAGCGAGTCTGAGCATGGGTTCCTATGCGGCGGAATCCCTACATACTCTCGGCTCGGAGGGCGGTTCTTGGTGGCCCCGGATCCCCGGGTCCGGCCGCGTGGCTGCGTGAAGAGCAGACGCGCGTCCACCTTTCGGTTGACGCGGCCCCGGCCGGCGTCTAATCTGCGGCCTAACCGCCGGATGAGAGATGGATTCCCGTTTTGCCACGCACGTCGCCTGGACCAGCGACCAGCCGCTCGGCCTCTCCGTGGACTGGGCCGAGGGTCCCTTCATCTACCTGGAGGACGGCACCCGGATCATCGACCTGATCTCGGGCATCGCCGTTTCGTCGCTCGGACACCGCCATCCCCGCGTAGTGGACGCCGTGCGTCGGCAGCTTGACCGCCACCTGCACGTCATGGTGTACGGCGAGTTCGCCATCGAGTCCCAGTCGGCTCTCGCCCACCGTCTTTCCACGGTCCTTCCGGCGTCGTTGTCACGCGTCTACTTCACCATGACCGGGACCGAGGCCAACGAGGGGGCACTGAAACTCGCCAAGAAGTACACGGGCCGCCGCCGTCTCGTGGCGTTCGATCGATCCTATCACGGCGATACGCACGGCAGTCTCAGCGTGACGGGACGCGCCGTGTACCGCGATCCCTTCGTGCCGCTTCTTCCGGACGTCGCGTTCCTGCCGTTCGGCGAAATCGACGCGCTTTCCGCGATCGACGACACGGTGGCCTGCGTCATCGCGGAGCCGATCCAGGGAGAGGGGGGCGTGCGCGTCCCGTCGGTCGAGTGGATGGTCGCGCTGCGTGACCGGTGCTCGGAGACCGGCGCGCTGCTCGTACTGGACGAGGTGCAGACCGGGTTCGGACGCACGGGCACGCTCTTCGCATTCGAGGCGTTCGGCATCGTGCCCGACATCCTGACGGTCGCCAAGGCATTCGGAGGAGGTATGCCGCTCGGGGCCTTCATCGCGGGCGACGACGTGATGGATGCGTTGCGGCGCGATCCGCCGCTGAGCCACGTCACGACGTTCGGTGGTCACCCGGTCTCCTGCGCGGCCGCCCTGGCGTCGCTCGAGGTGCTCCTGGAGGAGAGCCTCCCCGCTCGCGCCGTCCTCATCGAGAGGCGGGTGCGGAAAGCCCTCGATCATCCGGAGATCGTGGAAATCCGGGGGAAAGGGGCCATGCTGGGGATGCTGCTCCACGATGCGGACGTGACCGGGCGGGTCGTTCGTCACTGCCTGGACGAGGGCGTGCTCCTGGGCTGGACGCTGCACGGAGACTCGCTCGTGAGGATCGCTCCCCCCCTGAACATTCCCGAAGCCGTCCTGGACGAGGCGCTGGCCGTCATGCTGCGGGCACTCGACCGCGAGTCTCCCGCACGACCATGACGGGCATGTCGGCCTGGGAGACGAGACGCCGGACCGGCGCGTGGTCCCCGCCGTGTCCGTCGGCCGGTACCACCAGGAGACCCGCACGTCTTCGCTGGGCCCGCTCCAGGATGAGCTCGGGGACGTCCCGGTAAACCCGTTCGAACTGCACCGGCGTCGAGCCGGCGAGCCTCCGCGCGAGCTCGGCGCGCACGGTGTCGCACTCGGACATCGAGGCGCCGGCGAGCAGCACGACGAGCGGGCTCTCCCGCTGTACCCGGGCCAGGCTGGCGCCGATCCGGAGGGCATCGTCCCGATCCGCCGCCTCGCAGTCGTACAGGACCATGATGGGCAGGTCGAGCCTCAGTCCGCGGCGGAGCACCAGCACCGGACCCCTGGACCGGGAGAGGATCCGGCGGGTCACGGTGCCCAGCTTCTGCCGGCTCGCGGCCACCGAACCGGATTGGCCCAGGGTGATCAGGTCGGCCTCTTCCGCCGCGTCGATGAGTCGTTCGGCCACGTCCCCGCTGGCGAGCTGGAACTCGTTGCGGAGACGGTGCTGACGGACGGTCCAGTCGAACGCGCGTCGCGCCCTCCGCTCCTGCACTCGGAACATCCGGCGAACGGCGAAATCCGAAAGCTCTACGGACGTCCGCGCCAGTCGACCGACGTCCATCGTGAACGGAAGCTCCGCGGCGCGGAGCACGTTCTGGTCCTCGACGAACACCCCGACGAGCTCGGCATCGAACACCGTGCAGAGCCTGGCGGCCGCCTCGAGAGCGGCCTCCGAGTGGCGGGACGCGTCGAGAGCGACGACGATCCGCCGGAACGGAGAGGATGGATACGGCTCACTCATGATCGATTCCTCGTTCCCGCCTGGCGAACGCAATGCGCCGGGCGGTCATCTCGGCGATTCGGTCGGCTACCCTGCGGTTGATCGTGCCCTCGGGGAATCGTCCGTCCTTCCCGGGCTCGCCGGCCTTCAGGCCGGTCAGCACCTCGAGGCCGCGATCCACGTGGTCGACGGCGTACACGTGGAATCGTCCGTCGCGGACGGCCTGGATGACCTCCTCGCGGAGCATCAGGTGCGGCACGTTCGAAGCGGGGATGACGACCCCCTGCTCACCGGTCAGCCCGCGGGCGTCGCAGATCCGGAAGAAGCCCTCGATCTTCTCGTTCACGCCACCGATCGGCTGGACACGCCCGCGCTGGTCCACCGAACCGGTCACGGCGATCGACTGCCGCAGCGGCAGGTCGGCAATCGCGGAAAGCAGGGCGTAGAGTTCCGTCGATGATGCGCTGTCGCCGTCGACCCCTCCGTACGACTGCTCGAATACGATGGAGGCACTCAGCGACAGGGGCTGTGTCGGGGCGTATCGACTGCCCAGGTACCCGGACAGGATCAGCATGCCCTTGCTGTGGAGTGGCCCGCCCAGGGCGACCTCGCGTTCGATATCCACCACCTCACCCTTTCCCACACGGACTCGTGCCGTGATGCGGGACGGTTTCCCGAACGCGAAGCCGCCGATCTCGAGCACTGCCAGGCCGTTGATCTGGCCTACGACCGACCCTTCCGTGTCGACGTGAATCGTCTCCCGCAGGATCTGCTCGTGAATCCGCTCGCGCAGCCGATCCTGCCGGTGCTCGCGGGCATCGACCGCCTGGCGGACGTCGGCCGCCCCGACCACGTCGCGGCCCTCCTCGCGCGCCCAGTAGTCGGCCTCTCGAAGCAGGTCGTTCACCTGTTGCAGATTGGTGCTGAGCCGCTCGGCGTCGCCCGCCAGGCGGCTGGAGTGCTCGATCACCAGGCCGACGGCGGACCGGTCCAGGGGCAGAAGCCCGTCCCGCTGGCCCAGCGCCGCGAGGAGGGCCGCATAGTGCCGGTCGTTCTCGCCGTTGCGGACGATCTGGTCGTCG
>JAHEEH010000518.1 GCA_024640835.1 Bacteroidota bacterium | reverse complement strand
ATGACGGCCCGGAAGTACGGTGACGTGGACCCGCGGCCCGTGTGGGCGATGATGAACGAATTCGGGATCGCCGACAGCCGGATGCTGGGATACTGGCTGGACAACGCCCCAGTCCGGACCGACCATCCGCGGATCCTGGCCACCACCTACGCGCGTCCCGGCGCAGTGCTCATCGCGCTGGCCTCGTGGTCGGCGGCGGACGAGGTGGTGAGCCTGTCGATGGACCTGGAAAGCCTGGGTTTTGGAACGGACGTCAGGGCGTGGGCCCCCGCGGTCGAGGGGCTGCAGGCGGAAGCAGAGGTGGACCTTTCGGCGGTACGAGTACCCGCCGGGCAGGGAGTATTCCTGGTCGTGGAATCGAGTCGCTGATTTGGATCGGTACCTGCTGAACAGGTGGTCCTGATGAAGAGAACTACCGCATATGCCCTGATCCTGGGACTCGCAGTCTCATCCGGCTGCACCGCGGACCCCGAATTCCTGGCGATCCGCAACGTGACGGTAATCGATGGAACAGGTGCGGGCCCCCAGACCGACATGACCGTAGTCATCGCGCAGAGCCAGATCAGCGCGATCGGCACGGATGGATCGGTAGACTATCCCTCTTCGGCCCGGGTGATCGACGGCACCGGCAAATACCTCATCCCGGGCCTGTGGGACATGCACGTACACCTGCGCGATCTGGGGGAAACGCTCCCCCTGTTCGTCATCAACGGTGTGACCACCGTGCGTGACATGGGCAGCGAAATCCAGAAGACGGTCGCGCTGAGGGAGCAGATCGAGGCCGGAGTGCTCGTCGGCCCCCGAATCAAGACCTCCGGTATGATGGTGGAGAGCTCGAGCTGGGTCGCCCAGTACGTCGAACTGATGCGCGACCAGGGCGCGGGCGACCAGGAGGTCGAGGAGTTCCTTCGCACGCGGATCCTGGTGGGCGACCCGGACCAGGCTCGGGTGATCGTCGATTCCCTGACCGCGCTCGGTGCGGACTTCATCAAGATCCGACATGCCGAGTCGCCCGAGGTCTTCGCGGCCATTGCCGAAGCGGCAACTGGTGCCGGAACGCAGCTCGTGGGCCACTACGTGTGGATCTTGAGTCTCGAAGAAACTGCCGACGGCGGGCAGCGGAGCATCGAGCACAACATCCTGCCAGGGTTCAACGATAGATCTCCCGAACAGAAGCGCGAGCTGTTCGACGCCCTGCTTCGCAACGACACGCACCTGGTTCCCACCCTGGTCACGAATTACGCGGAGACGCAGCCCTTCGAGAACGTCATTGCAGTCGTCGAGGACACCGAGGGCGTCCTGGACTCCCGAAATCGATACGTGTCGGGGGCCATTCGGCAGCGGTGGATCGAGACTGTCGCCGTCAATTCAGCGGATACGGAGCGTCCGCCGCCGGAGGTCATTCAGCAGATGATGACCGGCAGCAATCAGTTCCTGGCGGAAGCCCGGTCAGCCGGCGTGAAGATGATGGCCGGCACGGACGTCCCGACGACCGGCACCTTTTTCGGGTTCAGCCTCCACGACGAACTCGCTCTTCTCGTCGGGACGTACGGGATGACTCCGATGGAGGCGCTGCGCAGCGCGACAGCCATTCCCGCGGTCTTCATGGGCATGGACGCCGACGTGGGCACGATTGAGCCGGGTAAACGCGCGGATCTCCTGCTGCTCGACGCCGACCCGCTCGTCGACATCAGGAATACGAAGCGGATCGACACCGTGATCGCGAACGGCCGGGTGTTTGACCGTGAGACCAGAGAGCGGATGTTGGACGAGATTGAAGCGTCGATTGCCTCGGAGGCTGACCCGGATATGGTGGAACCGGCCTCCGGCAGCTAGGAGCCGCTGGCCAGTTCCGCCTCCATTTCCTCGATGAACTGCCTGGCATTCTGGTTGGACGGGTCCATCTCCGCTGCCTTTTCGTACATTTCAATCGATTCCTCGAGCCGTCCCGCCGCCCTCAGGCCCTCACCGTAGCTGTCCCACACGTTGGAGGATTCCGGGTAGTCGAGCGTGTTGCGCTCGAACACCCACACCGCCTGGTCGACAGCGTCGCGGCGGAGCAGCACGTAGCCGAGACCGTTCACCGCCCCCTCGTC
>JAHEEH010000517.1 GCA_024640835.1 Bacteroidota bacterium | reverse complement strand
TGCCCGCCCCGAACGCCATCCCTCCGTGCGTGAGCGTCGGGCCGTCCTCGATTACGAGCACCCGTTTCCCGTCAATCGCACCCGGGTCGTCCGGCGTGGGTGGGCTGGCGGCCATGACGAAGGGAGCATGTCCGTTCCGCTCCCCGGCCTCGGTCCGGACCCGGGCGATCTGCTCCTCCGTAGCCGAATCGATCTTGTTGACCACGAAGACGCTCGCCATCCGGACGTTGGTCTCCCCGGGGTGATAGTGCCCGACGTCGTCCGCCCGCAGCGGATCCAGGACCACGACATGCCAGTCCGGCACGTAGAACGGGAGGTCGTTGTTGCCACCGTCCCATATGATCACGTCGGCCTCGGTTTCGGCCGCGCGAAGGATGGCCTCGTAGTCGACGCCGGCGAACACGACCCGGCCCTCCAGGAGGTGGGGCTCGTACTCCTCGCGCTCCTCGATGGTCGTCTGGTGGAGATCCAGATCGTCCATCGTGGAGAACCGTTGCACGGCCTGTCGCGCAAGATCCCCGTAGGGCATCGGGTGCCGCACGACGGCACACCGGAATCCGTGGCCGGTGAGGATCCGGGCGATCGCACGGCTCGTCTGGCTCTTCCCGGATCCGGTACGCATTGCGCACACGGACACGACGGGCTTCGAGGAGCGGAGCATGGTCGAATGGCTCCCAAGAAGGACGAAGTCCGCGCCTTCGGCCAGCGCGCGCGACGCCAGGCGCATCACGTGGTCGTAGGAGACGTCGGAATAGGCGAAGACCACGCGGTCCACCCGCAGTTCTCCGATGAGCCGCTCCAGCTCCTCCTCCGGGTGGATGGGGATCCCGTCCGGGTAGCCCGGCCCCGCAAGCGCGGCCGGATAGCGTCGGTCGTCGATGTTGGGAATCTGGGTGGCCGTGAACGCCACGACTTCCGTATCGGGCCTCGCGCGGTAGACCGTGTTGAAGTTGTGGAAGTCCCGCCCGGCCGCGCCGGCGATCAGCACGCGTGTAGCCATGATATGCCGTGTAGCGCGGCACCGATGCGGGCCACCGCGCGCGAGTTCGTCACGCGCAATCAAGGCCGCGCCGGTGCGCGGATCAACAGGCTGGTGGCTATGGCCGGTGCCGGGGTATCCCGACGCCCCGTGCGAGGGGAGAACCTCCAGGGCGGACGATCTCAGGGGTCGGGCGACGCGAGCCTGTCGAGGGCATCGTGGAAACCGTTCGAATCGTAGGCCGCCATGCCCTCGCGGTGCACGGCGATACGGCCCTCCGCATCCACGACGAGGGTCGTCGGGAGCACACCGCCGTAGAGTCCTGCCGGAAGTGCGCTTCCCGGTCGGTAGACAGGGAACGAGAATTCCGACCGGACGGCATGTTCGAATCCGCGATCCGGATCGTCGTCCAGCGTGACCATGAAAAAGCGGACCCGGTCTCCATGCGACTGGTGGAGGCGGTCGATGGCCGGCATCTCGGCGAGACACGGGGCGCACCAGCTGGCCCACAGGTTGATGAACAGCACGTGTCCACGGAGCTCGTCCAGGTGCGTCTCCGACCCGTCGGCGGCGACGAACGTGACACCGTGCGGCAGGGCCGCACGGTCCACGACCGGGATCACGTCGGCCGAGAACAGTCCCGTCGCGAGGATTCCTCGCTGCAGGAAGGCCTGGACGTGGACGAGTGTGCCGGTAGCATGCAGCACGGCGACGATGGCCACCATCCAGACCCACTCACTCGTCCACCAGGGGCGTCGCTTCGGGGTAGCGCTGTCGGATGGCCGTTTCACGGCCGTTCCCGCATCCACACCCTCACGCTCACCGTGCCGAATCCTCGCGCGTCGTCCGGGAACCGGAGCAGCAGCCGATCACCGTCCAGTCGTGCGCTCCCTCCCGTCTCCAGGCGATCGACGCGGCTCGAACCCGTAACGGTGATTTCGTACGATTCTCCGCCGAGGCCCTCGAAGACCACGTCGGTGTGCCCCGGGTCCGAGGCGTCGAAGGCGGCGATCCGGAGGCCACGGTTCGTGTCGCCGACCTCCGTCTTCCACACCGGGGCGACGACCGAGAAGCCGGGATCGTAGTCGATGGCAAGAGTGGTATGCTCGTCCACCCGGACGTCGAACG
>JAHEEH010000516.1 GCA_024640835.1 Bacteroidota bacterium | reverse complement strand
CGTCACGTGCACAATATACTTGTCCGCCCAATCCGATCGCCGAAACGTGAGCGCGAGATCGACCAGGTGCACGCCGACGCCGCCATCCCGGCGCTCCAGTGCCCTCCGCTCCGGCTCCAGGTCACCCCCCTTCAGACACAGCAGTCCCCCTTCCCATGCTCCCGCGTCCCCCTCCTTTCGCTCCAGGACGCGCCGCGTCCAGGTCCACAGACGATCGAGCGGAGCCGTGGCCCGGGAGACCGCGAAGTGCGCCTTCCCGTCCCATTCCTCCGCCCGGCCGTTCCAGACCGTCGCGTTGTCCAGTCCGATCTCCCGGAGGATGCCCTCCAGGGCCCGGCATTTCTTCCCGATCGAATCCACCGCCACGACTTCGATGTCCGGGAAGCAGATCGCCAGGGGAACGGCCGGCAGCCCACCCCCTGTCCCCCAGTCCACCACGATCGATCCCGCGGGAAACCGCTTCAGGGCGAGCGTCAGCGAGTGGGCGACGTGACGGGATCGAATCGAATCCACCGAAGAGCGCGACACCAGGTTCACGGAGCGGTTCACCCGCTCCAGGGCCTCCACGTAGGCCTCGACGAGGTGCGCCCGGTTCCCGGGCACGGGATCGAAGCTGCTCATGACGAAGCCCGTGTTTCACGTGAAACATGCGTCCGGGAACGCAGGAGCACCATCAGGACCGACACGTCGGCGGGACTGACCCCGGAGATGCGGGACGCCTGGCCCAGCGTCTCCGGCCGGATCCGCGAGAGCTTCTCCCGTGCCTCGATGGAGAGCGCCCGGATGTCGTCGTAGACGAGTGTAGCAGGAATCCGTGTATCCTCGAGACGAGACATCTGTGCCACATGTGAGCGCTCACGCTCCAGGTACCCCTCGTACTTCAGGTCGGACTCGACCGATGCCACCAGGGATTCCGGTCCGTCCCAGTCGGCAATCACGCTCCCTTCGAGCCCCGCGCTCGCGAGCAGGTCTCCCAGGACCACCTGTGGGCGAAGGGCCAGTCGGCTGAGCCGTTCCGGCGACTCGATGGGGGGAGTCCCTACGGACTCCAGGTAGGCGTTGACCGATTCGGGCGATGCCGCCGTCTCCCGGACCCGCTGCTCCGTCCGCTCCACGGCCTCCCGTCGGGCCAGCATCCGGCGGTGCCGCTCCTCGCTCGCCAGGCCGAGAGCGTACCCGCGCTCCGTGAGGCGAAAATCCGCATTGTCCTGTCGCAGGAGGATCCGGTGCTCCGCCCGGGACGTGAACATGCGATACGGCTCCTCGGTGCCCTTCGTCACGAGGTCGTCGATCAGGACGCCTATGTAGGCGTCCGATCGCCTGAGAACCACCGCGTCCTCGTTCCGGATGGCCCGCACCGCGTTGATCCCGGCGATCAGCCCCTGCGCGGCCGCCTCCTCGTATCCGGTCGTCCCGTTGATCTGGCCCGCGAAGAACAGCCCGCGGACGAGCCGGGTCTCCAGGCTGAAGCGCAGCTGGAAAGGGGGGAAGTAGTCGTACTCGATGGCATAGCCCGGTCGCAGGACGTGCACGTGCTCGAGGCCCGGCACCAGCCGGATCGCCTGGTCCTGCACCTCCTCGGGCAGGCTCGTCGAGAATCCGTTCACGTACACTTCGTGCGTGCGGAGGCCTTCGGGCTCCAGGAACAGCTGGTGCCGATCCCTGTCCGCGAACCGGTCGATCTTGTCCTCGATCGACGGGCAGTACCGCGGCCCCGTCCCCTGGATTCGGCCGGCGAACATCGGGCTGCGATCGAATCCCGTCCGCAGCATCTCGTGAACCCGGTCGTTCGTGTAGGCCAGCCAGCAGCTCACCTGCTCCCGGCCCACCGGTCCGGAAAGGAACGAGAAAGGGGACGGGTTCGCGTCCCCCGGCTGCTCTTCGAGCCGCGAGTAGTCGATCGTGCGACCGTCGAGTCGGGGAGGGGTGCCCGTCTTGAGGCGTCCCGATTCGAAGCCGAGCCGATGGAGCGCCCCCGTCAGGCCGGTCGAGGCCCGCTCGCCCATGCGCCCGCCCCCGAACTGCCGGTCCCCCACGTGGATGACGCCGTTCATGAAGGTGCCGCTCGTCAGGATCACTGCGCGCGCCGCGATTTCCATGCCGAGCTGTG
>JAHEEH010000515.1 GCA_024640835.1 Bacteroidota bacterium | reverse complement strand
AAACCGGACGTAACGCAACACCAGCCACGGTACAAGGACGAGTGCATAGATGATCGACAGCACGAGGTTGAAGAGCGCCGAGGAATCGCCTGACCGGAACACCGGCAAAAGGAGCAGGACGAGCGCGGGGAGGGCCACCACGACCCTCAGGACCAGCGTCATCGGATGAAGCCGGAGTTCGGGTTCCGCCCGCTCCGCGTCGTCGCCGATCCTCTCAGAGTGCGTCATCCAGGATGTACGCCTTGATGCGATCTCGGAGCCCTTCGGCGCCCCGGAGCGGCAGCCCGGGAAGCACCACCTCCGAACTGCGGGTCCCGGCGGTGTGCACCACGAGCTTTCCGAGATCGAACTCCCGCTCTACGATATCCTGGGACACGTCCAGGTGCTGTATCCGCCTCAGCGGTACGATGGTTCGCACCCGGTTCAGGATGCCCCGCTCCAGGACCAGCTCCTCGTCGGTCAACTCGAACCACCAATACCGGTATCGGAGCCCCGGCAGGACCAGGGCGAATGCGACCGCGACGGCGAGCACGGTCACGGACGCCAGCCCGAGCGGAAGCCAACGCTCGGGGTCGAGCAGGTTGGAGACGTCGTACACGACCGCTGCGAGGGTCAGCCCCGCCCCGACGGCCGCGAGCTTCACGGCCCACACCTTCCGCACCCGCGGGTCCAGTCGGTTCATTCCCGAACCCGGCCGCGGAATCCGACCATCAGGCATTCTGGGCCTTGAATACGAGAGCAGCGACGGCACCCCCGGCAAACGGAGCGACGAGGTAGATCCACAGATCCCCAAACCCGCCGTCGCCGAGGAACGCGTTCACGACGGTCGGGCCAATGCCGACCGCGGGATTCAGGGCCGCTCCCGAAAGGTCGCCGATGGCGTACACGCCGACCAGCACCGTGAAGCCAATGGCCAGGCCGTAGTACGAATTCCCGGCCGTAGCGTCGGACATGGCCACGTTCATGATGACCAGAACCAGGGCGAACGTGAACACGAACTCTCCAACCAGGGCCGGCGCCGTACCAGCTGCGACAGCCGGGGCAAACGTCGCGCCCACCAGGTACCAGCTCACCAGCGCACCGGCCAGGCTGCCGACCACCTGCACGACCATGTAGCCGAGGGCCTCGCCGGCCTCGAGTTTCCCGTGCATCCATGCCGCGAGCGACACGGCCGGATTGTAGTGCGCGCCGGACAGATGTCCGCCCATGTACACCATGACCATCAGGACGCTCCCGATCGCCAATCCGGCGAGCAGCGAGCCTCCAAAGATGACCTGGCCGATGGTCAGGACCAGGAAAAACGTGCCGATGAACTCGGTGAGGTACTTTTTCATGGCGAAGAAGGGCGGATGAATGAAGCCGACGCGAGACGATACTACTTCCGCACGTTCCCTACAAACCCGTCGTCAGCCGGCCCGGCGCAGTTCCTCGCGGATGACCTCGCGAACGAACTCGGTGTTCTGCCAGTACGCGAGGCGACGACCGTTGACGTAGACGCTGGGCGTCGAGTTCAGACCGGCATCGCGTCCGGCGCGAATCTCCGAACGGATCCTGGCGTCCACTTCCGGGCTCTGCATGCAGGCCTCGAATTCGTCCGGAGACCACCCGCGATCCTGGGCCAGGGATACGTACAGTTGCGGACCCAGGGTCACCTGGTTCCGGAACAGATCGTCGTGATAATCCCAGAAATCCCCGAACCGCTGGGCGCATACGGCAGCGGCCGCCGCTCGGCCCGCCTGGGAGTGCACCTGCGTGTTCATCTCCTCATTGATGGTCGAGTCGAGCGGGAAGTTCATGAAGCGGAAGGAAAGCCGGTCGCGAAACTCGAACAGGGCCGTCCGGAGGTGGAACGCACTCACACGACACGCCGGGCACTGGAAATCGGCAAACTCCACGACCTGGATGATCCCGTTCTCCGCCCCCCAGACGGGCGCATCGGCCCCCGCCTGCACATCGGCGGGCGTCTGCCTGAAGTGAGAGGTTACCGCCAGGGCAAGGTCGATATCTCCCCCGGTCTCGATGGCATCCACCTGTCGCTTCATGACCACGAAGCCCAGGCCAAAGAACACCACCGCGACGAGAGCCCATCTGGGAACCGCGGCGTCGAACG
>JAHEEH010000086.1:3553-7208 GCA_024640835.1 Bacteroidota bacterium | reverse complement strand
TTCACGTCGCGGTCGGACGCGACGGTACGTTTCGTGCTCGTGCCGCGGGAAGGGAAACGGGTGCTCTTGAACGGATCGCCCATGGAGCGGCTCGTCGACGTGGTCGGGCGCTTTCCGGTCGTGGCGATCTCGCCGGACGACCACCGGATCACGGACGGGGGGCCGGACGAGAGACGCAGGTTTCTGGATACGATCCTGTGCCAGGAGAAGCCCCGCTACCTGGACGCCCTGGTGCGCTACCGGAGGGTGCTTCGCCAGCGGAACGAGATCCTGGCGCGAAGCCGTTCCCTTTCCGGCTCGGCCCTGGAGTCGCTGCTCGCGCCCTGGACGGCCGAGCTCGTCCGGCAGGGGAGTCTCGTTACCCGCTATCGGATCCAGTTCCTGGACCGCTTCGGGCCGTACCTGGACGAGGCGTTCGCGCGAATCGAGTCGGTCGCGGAGCGCCCCCGTGTACGATACCGCCCGTTCGCGGATCTGGAAGGTGCGGCGACGGACGACGAGATCGCGGTCCGGTTCGAGAGGGTGCTCGAAGAGCGGGCCCAGGCGGAGAGGGAGCGGGGCCTGACGCTCGTCGGGCCTCATCGCGACGAACTGGTCCTGTACCTCGATGATCTCGAGGTGCGGCGATATGCGTCCCACGGCCAGCACAGGACCTTCGTTCTGGCGCTTCGTCTCGCCCAGTACTACCATCTCCGGGACGCCGTCGGAGAAGCGCCGCTGCTCCTGATGGACGACGTGTTCGACAACCTGGATCCGGATCGCATTCGGATCTTCGCCGAACTTCTGACGTCGGACGGGGCAGGACAGACCATCGTCACGGCGGCTCGTCGAGATCTCTTCGGCGACGCCGTCCGGTTCGACGGAGAGCTGCACCGGACGATCCGGATCGAGGAGGGGCGGCCGGTTCCCGTGACTACTACACCTTCGTAATACATCCGTCATGAAACTCCGCATCATGGGGCCGACGCTGACCCTGCTCACCGTGCTGGCCGTCGCCGGTTGTGCCCTGTCGAAGAACCCGCTGAGCGGTCGTACGCGGGCCTACGCCTACTCGTGGCAGCAGGAAATCCAGATGGGCCGCGATTCCGACGCCGCGATCGTGGCGGAGTACGGCCTGTACGACGATGCCGGGCTGGCTGCCTGGGTGGACTCGCTCGGGCAGGTGCTCCTGGCCAAGAGCCATCTGCGCCGCCCGGAAGCCGAGGCGGAATGGCAGGCGACCGAGTTCACGTTTCGGGTCCTGGACAGTCCGGTGGTGAACGCGTTCGCGCTCCCGGGCGGCTTCATCTACGTCACGCGGGGACTGCTCGCCCATGTGGAGGACGAGGCCCAGCTGGCGGTGGTGATCGGCCACGAGATCGGGCACGTGGCGGGACGACATGCCTCCAGGCGTGCGACCACCCAGATGCTCGGGCAGGTGCTGCTGATCGGAGGCGCGGTGGGTGGGCAGGCCCTGTTCGGCGACAGGGTGGCCTCCGGCATCCTGGAGATCGGCTCCGCCGCGACGCAGCTCCTGTTTCTGAGCTACAGCCGTGATGACGAGCGCGAGTCGGACGACAAGGGCGTCGAATACGCCGCCCTGGCGGGCTACGACGCCTCGCGGGCTTCGGCGTTCTTCGGCACGCTCAGGCGCCTGGGCGAACAGTCGGGGCAGAGTCTGCCCGGCTTCATGTCCACGCACCCGGATCCGGGCGAGCGGGAACAGACGATCCTCAGGCTCGCGGCCGAGTGGAATGCGCGCGTGCCGATGGAACGGATCGGCCGTGACCGCCTGCTGCGTGCGGTGGACGGCATCGTGGCCGGGGAGAACCCGAGGCAGGGTTTCGTACGCAGCGGGGTCTTCCTGCATCCGGACCTCGAGTTCCAGTTCCCGGTGCCCGACGGCTTCGACGTCGTGAACCAGGCGAGCCGGATCGTGCTGGTGGGTCCCGAACAGAGAGCCTTCGTGGTGATCGGGATGGACCCCGGATCCGCCACGGCCCGGCAGGCGGCAGAGCGCTTCTCGGCGAAAGAGGGCGTGACCGTGATCCAGTCGGGCGTGGGCTCGTCGTACGGCCTTCCCGCCCAGTTCGTCGTGGCCGAAATCGCGGCCGACAACGGCGGCGTGACCCGGGTCAGGGCACATTTCATCGACTACTCGGGCAAGGTGTTCTCCTTCCTGGGCGTTGCCGCGCAGGCCGACTATGCGGCATGGGAGCCGTCCTTCCAGCGCGCCATGCAGGGCTTCGCGCCGCTCCGGGATCCGGCCGTGCTCGGGGTGCAGCCGTGGCACGTTGCGCTGGTCCGGACGTCCCGCGCCGGGCCCCTGTCGGACCTGGTCTCCGCGGACGTGCCGGCCGGATTCACGCGCGAGGGCATCGCGATCCTGAACCAGCGCACGCTCGAAGGCATCGTGCCCGTCGGGGAGCGGATCAAACTCGTCCGGTAGCGTCCCGCAACGGGTTCCGGCCCTACGCGCTGGCCTGCTCGCCCGGCGGAATCAGGACGGCCTCGCCGCCCATGACCATCTTGCCGTTCAGGTACGCGTAGACCTTCATGCGGATGTGGCGATACTTCTCGATCTTTTCCGCCACCCGCACCTCGAAACGCACGGTCGACCCGACGGGAACGGGGCGCAGAAACCGCGCCTGGATCGAGACCGCCACGCTCCCGGGACCGGGATAGTCACGCCCGAGCACCTTGGAGATGATGCCGAGGATCAGTACGCCGTGGACGATCGGCCGACCGAACCGGGTGCCGGCCGCGTACTCCGGGTCGATGTGGAGCGGATTGTCGTCGCCGGTGACGTGGGCAAACTCGGCCACGTCCTCGGCGGACAGCATGCGGTCGACCTCGAAGGAGTCGCCGATCTGCAGGGATTCGTACGTGTGCGGCATGACACGGGCCGTTGGGGGTGCCGGAGGGCCCGGAGTATAGGAATCCGCGGCGGGAGGGCCAACCTCGAGCGTGGCGGGCCTCGGACCGGGGTTCGGTCAGGCCGGGTCCAGGCTCCGGAGCAGCCCGGCGGTGACCCGGTCCCAGTCGGCCCGATCGAGGACGTAGTGACGCGCGGCCAGTCCGAACTCCTCCGCCGCACCGCGGTCGTTCAGGAAGAACAGCAGGGCGGAGGCGACCGCGTCGGGCTTGCCCGGTGCGACGAGCAGGCCGGTGACTCCGTCCTGGACGGAATCCGGGATGTCGCCGACGCGCGATCCGACAAGCGGGACGCCGCAGGCGCCGGCCTCCAGGATCATCGAACCGTCCGTGTCGGACGTCGACGGGCGGCTCTGCGGGGCCAGGGCGAACACGTTTGCGGCCGAGTAGAGGGTGCAGAGATCCTGCCCCTCAACGGCGCCGGCGAAACGGACCGCGTCGCGGATGCCCAGGCGATCGGCCTGCTCGGCGAGGGCGTCCGCGTCGGGACCGAGTCCGCGCACCACCAGGACCGCACCCGGATGCTCGGTGAGGACATCCGGCATGGAGGCGAGCACGGGACCCGCCCCGGGGCCGGCCACGGTGAGAATCATGGGCCTGCTTCCGATCGCGAGGCGCCGCCGCGCCGGAAAACCGTCGACGGGCGAGAACCGGCAGGGATCGGTGTCCACCGGTACCGTGCGGATGCGGGATTCGGAAACGCCATACTCCGCGAGAGCACGGGCCGCAGCATGGCTCACCG
>JAHEEH010000086.1:0-3543 GCA_024640835.1 Bacteroidota bacterium | reverse complement strand
TCACCGGATGGAAGGTGTCGACCAGTCCCAGGGTGTAGCTGCGCAGCCGGTTGAAGGTGGCGGTGCCCGAGCCCGGAACGGGATTCGCGTGCAGCTCGGGTCCGTGCACGACCACGTGGACCCGCATGCCGTCCTCTCCCGGCCGGCCGATGAGGGCGGCGAGCGCGCCGTGCCACGACGTCGCAAGGGCCGTATCGAAGTGGTCCGTGGCGGCGCTTCTCCGTACGACCGCAGCCGCGCGCGCGACGAAGCCTGCCAGGCCGGTACCGGCCCGGACCACATCGAACGGATGGTCCGGCTCGGGGTCCTCGGCTACGGGCGCGACGATCCGGACGCGAATGCGCGCGGGGAGCCGCGAGGCGAATTCGAACGCGTACCGTTCGGCGCCGCCGGCGGCAGGAGACAACCCTGGAGTGAGAACGAGAAGTTTCAAATGGGTCTACCTCCGCTCCGGACCGGGAGCAGGCAGGCTTCTGTCGATCGTTTCGAACACCGTCGCCCACATGGCACGGGCGCGGTCGCGGACGGGTTCCGCGGCATGCAGCAGGTGGGCCCGGTCGGCGGACATGGAGTCGGCTTCCAGGAGGCGGGATACGGCGTCAGGAAGCACGTCGGGCGAGGCGACCAGCGCCTTGCCGTACCCGTATTCGTCCACGAGATGACGGTACTTGTGGCTCCAGGAGGTGGCGAGGCACGGGACACCCTGGGACAGGGCGCAGACCAGGCTGTGGTAACGGCTGGTGATGACCGCGGCGGAAGCGCCGATGATGCTCTTGATGCGGATCGCGTCGGTCTCCAGAACGACGGGCACGGCGGGATCGAGCCTGCATGACAGTCTTCGGGCCAGGGCGGGATCCCGCCCCGTCTCCTGTACGAGCAGCACCGGCTCGTATCCCGCCGCGCGGACCTGCTCCATGGTCCGCACGAGAGAGGAGGCGTAGCCCCGCTTCCCCACCTGGATCATCCGGCGATTCGGCACCACGACCACCGCCCGGTCCCAGCGCCCGGGGTCGTCCGGGGCGGGAGCCTCGAGAAGGTTGGTGAAGTCGGGGGCGATCCCGGTTGCGGGAGTGCCCCCGAGACCGGCCAGGTGTTCCATGGACGTGGGATCGCGCGGGAAGACGAGGTCCGCCGCACCGAGCACCTGGGTCATCACGGTCCGAAGTGCGGCCCCCTCGAACGGACCGAAGGCCTGCGGCAACAGGACGAGTCTCTTTCCCTGGGTCTTCCACCGCGCCAGGTGCCTCCCGAGGCGCCGGCGCGCTCTCCCGGGTCCCCAGAAGTCGGAATAGGCGAAGCCGGACGCGTCCAGCACGACGGAAATCGCTTCGTCGGCAACGTCTCCGCGCGACCACATGCCCGTCCGCTTCGTCCGCACGCCTGCGCCCCGGAGCTGGGCCCTCGTGTTGCGGGACGACGCCTCGATGACGGGCGTCCAGCCCGGCGGGAGCTGGGCGAGGATGGCGTGCATCATGAGTTCGGCGCCCTTGTTCACGAACTCCGTGCCCCGGATCTCGACGTAACGCGGCTCAGCCATCGAACCGGGCGATCCGGTCCAGGGATCGCTTTTCTGAAAAGGCAACCAGGCCCTCGGGGTCGGCGAACCCCACGGCGAGGCACAGGACGGGCCGCTGCCAGGGCGAAAGATCCAGGGCCTTGGCCATCCTGCGATCCCGCCAGCCGACGTCCGGCCAGTTGATCGGGCAGCTGGACAGTCCCAGGGTCTCGAGGGCCAGCATGAAGTTCATGGCCGCGAGGGACGCGTCGATGTAGATGGCGTGGCGGTCGCGTTCGCTGAAGTAGGCGCTCAGGTCACCGACGATCACGGCAAACATCGGGATGTTCGAGGACCATCCCTTCGTTCCCATCGGGAGCGTGGCGAGCTCCGCTACCCGCCCCGGATCGTCGAAGAAGCGGAATTCGTACGGCTGTCGGTTGCAGGCGCTCGGTGCCAGGGACGCGACCGCGAGGGCCTGGCGCACGAGGTCGTGAGGGACCGGCCGGTCCAGGAACCAGCGGACGGACTTCCGGTGACGGGACAGCGCCAGGAGGTCGTCGAACGGGACCGGCTGTGCGCCCGCCTCGGCCCGGCGGTGATACGGGACGCGGCACGCCGCGCCGGGCTGCAGCGCCACCGCGCGGAACCGATCCCGGAGAGACCGGACCAGGGGGTGCGTCGCGTCGACCGAGTCGAAGTACGCCGCCAGGATGTCGTTCGACCAGCCCAGCTGCCCGGGGTCGCACCCGTCGCGGTCATGGACCGCCTGCCCGAACGCCTCGACCGTCTCCTCGATGTAATCGAGTGCGAAGACGTCCCGGGCGGGTCGCATCAGGAGTCCCTTTTCGAGCCGGTGCGTGTTGCGAATCAGGAGGAACCGGTTCGAACGGCCCTCCAGCACCAGTTTGAGGTACCGGGCGCGGCCGGCCAGGACGGCGCGCATCTCGCGCCAGAACGCCGGAGACAGGAACGCGTAATAGACGGCCGCCAGCAGGCCGGCACGGGAGAACAGGCCCGTGATCGGATAGACGATCCCGTGTCCGATGCGGCGGAGGAGTTGTGTTGGCATGTTCTGGACCGCGGCAGCCCCTGCCGCCCGATTCACCGAGTATCACGATCCGGATCCGGATCCCGCACCATGAGCGAGCATGACGAACCGGGCTGGATGAGTCGCCTGGCGGAGCGATGGGGTACGTTTCGCGATACGGATGCCGGTCGGCGCAGTATACGGGTCGCACGAATCCTCTTCCTGCCTGCCGTTCTGGCCGTGCTGCTGTGGCAGCTGCTCGACATCGGTTTGAAGGATATCTGGTCCAACCTGCCCACGCAGCCGCTGTTCTACGTTCTCTTCCTTGTTCTCTACTTCTTCCACATTGTCATCGAGCTGGTCATCTACCGGTTCACCTGGACCTTCCGATGGACGCGCGGCCTGCCCGCGTTCATCAAGAAGAGGGTGTACAACCGCGACGTGCTGGGGTACTCCGGAGAAGTGTACATCGCGGTCTGGGCGCAGGGAAGCCTGGGCCTCGGCCGTCGGAGCGTCGCGGAAACCGTCCGGGACTACAACATCCTTTCGTCGCTGGCCTCGACGCTGGTGGCCGTCCTTCTGCTGTCCGTGTTCCTTTCCGTCGGGCGCCTCTCGCTTCGGTCGCTCGTGGGAGACCACGTGATCCTGTACGCCGCCCTGGCGGTGGCCGTGCCGGTCGCAGCGGGGGTGCTCTGGTCGCGCTTCCGGCACCTGATCTTCAGTATGGAGCGGAATCGTGCCGTGGCCGTCTTCTTCATGCAGATCGGCCATTTCCTGGTCGGAAGGGCCATCCAGATCCTGCAGTGGGCGGTCGTGCTGCCGGCCATCCCGCTCGGGGTGTGGTTCACCTACGCCGCGGCCTCGATCCTTCTGTCGCGGATCCCGTTCCTGCCGAACCAGAACCTGGTGTTCGCGGGGGTGGGCATCGAGATGTCGGGGCTCATGGACGTACCCGTCGCCCCGATCGCGGGCATGCTGCTCGTGAACGGGGTGCTCGAGAAGCTGCTGAACCTCCTGC
>JAHEEH010000514.1 GCA_024640835.1 Bacteroidota bacterium | reverse complement strand
TCAGCGTCGTCAAGCCGGAGCACGAGAAGCTCTCCGCCTACTACAACCTGGACAACGGTACGGGCAAGATCCGCGGCGTGTACATGCAGGGAAACACGGGCGTCGAGCCGATCTTCCGCGCGTGGCTTCAGCCGTTCCACGATCTGGACGCGGCGACCCTGACGCTGCAGAACACCGGGGGAACCGACCACCTGGCGTTCGACGCGGTCGGCCTGCCGGGATTCCAGTTCATCCAGGACTCCATCACGTACGGCACGCGGACGCACCATTCGAACATGGACGTCTACGATCACGGCAGCCTGGAGGATCTGCAGCAGGCAGCCACCATCATCGCGTCGTTCGTGTACCACACCGTGGAGCGCGACGAGCTCCTGCCCCGCAAACCGCTCGTGCGAGCCGATCCCGACGCGACCAGCAGCCGATAGCCGGCAATGGAACACGGAAGGCTGCTCGTCGACGGTCGCTGGATCGACGCTCCGGGCCGGGAAACCGTTTTCAACGCGTTCGACCGGACCGGTGTGGGCACGATCGTCCTGGCCGATCCGGAACACGTGGAGGCCGCCCTTGCCGCCGCCGAGGGAGCGCTCCGACGACCCTGGCCCATCCATGAACGGTACCGCGTCCTGATGGATGCGGCCGCCCGGATCGACGAGGCGGCTGACGAGATCGCCGGTCTGATCGCACGGGAGGGATCGAAGACGTCGCGGGAGGCCCGGCGGGAGCCGCCTCGAGCGGCCGAGATTCTCCGTCTTTCGGCCGAAGAGGCAAGGCGAGCCACCGGGGAGTCCCTCCCGTTCGACATTCGCCCGGGCTCGGAGAACCGGATCGGCTACTGGACGCGGGTACCCGCGGGCGTCGTGACGGCCATTCTTCCGTTCAACGATCCGCTTGCCGTGGCAACCCACAAGGTGGGCCCTGCCCTGGCCGGCGGCAACGCGGTCGTGCTCAAGCCCGACTCCCGGACCCCGTTCTCGGTCCTTCGCATGGCCGAGGCCTTCGTGCAGGCGGGCCTCCCCGCGGGTCGCCTGAACGTGGTCACCGGAGACGGGCCGACGGTCGGGGCCCCGCTCGTTCGAGACCCGCGCGTCCGTGTCGTGTCGTTCACCGGTGGAATCCGCACGGGACGCCAGATCTCGGCCGCCGCGGGCATCAAGAAGTTGATTCTCGAGCTCGGTGCGAACAGTGCCGTCCTCGTGATGGAGGACGCCGACCTGGACCGTGCGGTGCCTGCCGTGGCAGACGGAGCCTTCGCCCAGGGCGGACAGAACTGCCTCGGGGTGCAGCGCGTCTTCGTGCACGAAGCCGTGTACGACCTCTTCCGAAGCCGGCTCGTCGAACACGTCCGAACCCTCCGCGCCGGCCACTCGCTCGACGATTCCGTCGACGTGTGCGCCATGATTCGCGTGGGCGAAGCCGAGCGGGTCGAGGCCTGGATCCGGGAGGCTGCCGATGCCGGTGCGCGTGTGCTGGCCGGAGGGAGACGCGAGGGCCCGACGGTCTGGCCGACCGTCCTGGAGGACGTCCCCGCGGGAGTCCGCATGGACTGTGACGAGATCTACGGACCGGTCGTCTCACTCTACCGGATCCCGGATCTGGACGAGGGCATCCGCAGGGCGAACGCCACGGATTTCGGACTCCACGCTGCCATCTTCACCCGGAGCCTCGATTACGCCTTCCGTGCGGCAAGGGACCTGCAGGTGGGCGGTGTCATCGTCAACGACTCCACGGACTACCGGCTCGACACCATGCCCTTCGGGGGTGTGAAGTCGAGCGGCCTGGGCCGCGAGGGCGTTCGCCACGCCCTCGAATCCATGACCGAACCGAAGGTGGTCTGTCTCAACCTCTGATCGAACCGTCCGGGTTCGAATTCAGGATACGGCGCACGCTGCCGATCGAGACGTTTCGACCGGAGACCACGACCACGGTCTCACCGACCGCCCGGACCTCGCCGGACAGGCACGCGGCGATGGCCACCGCGGCGGAAGGCTCGATAAGCAGCCTGTGCTCGGCGATCATCCACCTTACGGCATCCCAGACGGCCTCTTCGCGTACGGTCACCACCTGGGTGACGTGATGCTGCAATAACGGAAATGGGGTCCGGCCAAGTCCGC
>JAHEEH010000513.1 GCA_024640835.1 Bacteroidota bacterium | reverse complement strand
GTACGGGTACCGATTCATGAGGACGAAGACCGTCGCTCCCCGCCACACCACCAGGTTCGCCTCGTCGTCGGACGATGTCCCGATGCGTTCGAGGAGGCGATCCTTTTCCTCCCGGGTCTTGCCGTCCCACCCCGTGACGTGTATCGAGCGCCAGGGGCTCCAGAGTCGATCCATGCTGACGGGCTCAAAATCTGCAGGTCAGGAGTATACGCCGCCGCCGGGTAACGCTGCAGCGACCAGCACGAGCAGATGAAAACGGACTTTCACCTCCACACCACCGCATCGGACGGGGCCCTGGATCCGGGAGACCTGGTCCGTGAGCTCGTGGCGCGGGAGGTCCGGTGGGCGGCCATCACGGACCACGACACGCTTGCGGGGTGGGATGAAGCCTCGGCCGAGGCGACTCACGCCGGTGTCGATCTCGTTCCCGGCGTCGAACTGTCGGTGGTATGTCACGGCGAACGCATCCATCTGCTGGCGCTGGGTGTCGAGCCCGGCCACACGGCACTGGCGGACTGGCTGGACGCATTCCGGACCGACCGACAGGAACGCGCGGAGGCCATGCTCGGGAAACTGCGCGAGCGCCGGGTGCCGTTCGATCCGGCCCGACTTCCCGCGCCGGACGGGGACCGCGTGATCACGCGACCGCACCTGGCCGATGCCATCGTCGCGGCCGGAGGAGCGTCCTCGCCCCGGGAAGCGTTCGAGCGGTACCTGGCGGACGACGCGCCCTGCTTCGTGCCGGTGCCGCCCCGGGCGTCTGCGGAGGCGATCGGGCGGGTCCATGAGGCGGGCGGAATCGCCGTGCTCGCCCATCCGGGCGACTGGACGGCCCATCGCACCGTACTCACCCTCGTCCGGGAGGGGATGGACGGCATCGAAGCGCTGCATCCCATGCACGACGCCGTGCTCAGCACGTACTACCAGGCGCTTGCCGCCGGAAACGGGCTCGTCGTCACCGCGGGATCTGATTTTCACGGGCGATACGACGCGGACTACGAGCGACTCGGGTCGTTCGCGCTGGAGGAACCTCTCCTCGACCTCCTGCGTGAGCGGCTCCTCACGGCCCGGACGAGGGCCTGACTCCGCTCCGTCCGCCGGACCGCCCGTCTCTTTCATGATCGTACGCACCGCTTTCGGGGCCGCGGCCCTTCGCCTCATCGTGGGCGCCCTTGTACTCACCGGAGGCCCGGCACGGAACGCTGGCGCCAGACAGGCCGCGGGGCCGGGCCAGTGGACGGCCCATACGTCCATGCAGTCCGTTCGCGAGGTCGATGCCGGGGGCGGCCGTGTCTGGGCCGCGACCTCGGGCGGGATATTCGGTTACGGCCAGACCACCGGCGAGATCGACCGCTTCACGGTGGTGGAGGGTCTCCACAGTGTCGATACGAGGACGCTCGCGTGGGACGAGCGCCGTGCGGTGATCTGGGCGGGCTACTTCGACGGGGTGCTCGACCGGCTCGATCCGGAGACGGGTGCCGTCGTGAGCTATCGGGACATAGAGCGCGCCGGCCAGTTCACGGCGAGGGGCATCAACCGTATCCGCGTGGTCGGGGACTCGCTGCTGATCGCCACCGACTTCGGCGTCGTGGTATTCGATGCGGTACGCGGGGAGGTACGGGACGCATACTCGAGGATGGGCTCGTTCTCTGCCGCTGCCGCGGCGTACGACGTCCTGCCGGCCGAGGTGGCCGGAGAGGCCCGCCTCTGGGTCGGCACGGAGGAGGGCCTGGCGATGGCCCCGATCGACTCCCCCAACCTGCAGGATCCCACCTCGTGGTCGAACGAGGACGCGGGCCTTCCGCCGGATGCGCGGGCCGTCTGGAGCCTCGGACACCATGCGGGCCGGATCTACGTCGGGACGGAGACGGACCTCTTCGAGAGGACCTCGTCGGGATTCGTGGCCCTGGGCGTCGCGTCCCTCGGCGTCCAACGGATCGTGAGTACGGGCGGGCAGCTCTATGCTACCGAGCGCTTCCGCCTGGTGAACGTCGATGACGTCGGTGTCGCGCGGACGCTGGGCATTCCAGGATACCAGGATCCCGTGGGGCTTGCGGTGACGACATCCGGCGGATTGTGGATCGGAGACGGCCAGGGAGGCCTGCTTTCCGT
>JAHEEH010000085.1:6381-7239 GCA_024640835.1 Bacteroidota bacterium | reverse complement strand
GTGCGGGCCATCGAGGGAGGCTTTCCGTGGTACGGTGCGGTGGAGACCGATCCTGCGACAGCGGCTTCCGACTACCTGGAGCAGGGGGCGGCGCTAATCGACAAGAGCCTGATGCAGCAGTTCGGACTCGCGGTGGGAGACTCGGTCCGGATCGGTCACCGCTCCTATTCCATTGCCGGGAAGATCCTGGCGACACCGCGCGAATCGGCGGCCATTTCCCTCTTCAGTCCACGGATCTACGTCCCCCGCGGCGGGCTCGATGAAACGCTGCTCGATTTGGGATCCCGGGCGGAATACGAGGTCTATTTCCGGTTCGCGGATGGTCGGGACGTCGACGCGCTCGTCGATACGCTCGGGCCGCGGCTCCGGGCTGCCCGGATCGGGTTCGACACGGTATCCGAAGAGCGCGATGACTGGGATCGGACGCTTACGAATCTGTATCGCTTTCTCGGCCTCGTCGGGTTCGCCGCCCTGCTGCTGGGCAGCCTGGGAGTCGCCAGCTCGATACTCGTCTACGTGAAGCAGCGCATCGACACGGTCGCCGTTCTGCGGTGCTTCGGGGCGACGGCCCGGTCGACGACGGCGATCTACCTGGTGCAGGCCGTCGTCATGGGAGTCATCGGGGCGATCGCCGGTGCCGTGCTCGGCATGGGAATCCAGGTGATGCTTCCGCGGGTGCTCGGAGATTTCATTCCGGTGGACGTCACGGTGTCCGTCTCCTGGCCGTCGGTATTCCTGGGCATGGGGATCGGCGTCGGGGTGACCGTTCTGTTCGCCCTTCTGCCTTTGCTGCGGGTTCGATCGGTGAGCCCGCTCCGGGCGATCCGATCATCGGTCGAGACCGTCGAAACCGACGGA
>JAHEEH010000085.1:2533-6371 GCA_024640835.1 Bacteroidota bacterium | reverse complement strand
GCGTTGCGGCGGGGATCGTGTTCTTCGCCGTCGTGCAGGCACCCAGCCTGCAGTTCGGACTGGGGTATGCCGCCGCCGTGGCGGCCGTGTTCGCTGCGCTGACGCTCGTGGCGAGGCTGCTCGTGGCCGTGGCTCGACGTTCCGTGCCGGCCACCGCTCCGTACCTGGTGCGTCAGGGCATTGCCAATCTCCACCGGCCGAACAACCAGACGCTGCTCCTCATGCTGGCGCTCGGACTGGGGTCGTTCCTGATCGGCACCCTGGTCGTGACCGAGCAGACGCTCCTGCGCCAGGTCCAGCTCTCGGGCGAGGGGACCAGGCCGAATCTCGTCTTCTTCGACATCCAGGGGGACCAGGTGTCGGGGGTCCGCGCGGCGGTCGAGGACGTCGGGATCCCGATCCTGGACGAGGTTCCGATCGTGACCATGCGGCTGGCAAGCGTACGGGGGAGGGCCGTGGAGGAGCTCGTCTCGGATTCCACCCTGCGTTCCAGGTGGGCCTTCCGGCGGGAATACCGATCCACCTACCGGGACGCGCTTACGTCCTCGGAGACCCTGGTGGCGGGATCTCTGGACGAGCGGGCTGTCGGCTCGTCGAGGCTGCCACGGGTATCGGCAGACGCGGATATCGCGGGTGACCTGGGAGTCGGAGTCGGCGACACGCTCGTCTGGAACGTTCAGGGTGTGCCGGTCGAGACGGTGGTCGGGAGCCTGCGTGATATCGACTGGCGACGCATGCAGACGAACTTCTTCTTCGTGTTTCCGACGGGCGTCCTGGAGAGGGCCCCGCAGTTCACCGTGCTGCTCGCGAGGGCGGAAAGTGACTCGGTGGCGGCGGTGGCGCAGCAGCGGGTGGTCTCGGCGTTCCCCAACGTGTCGGCAATCGACATTTCCCTTGTTCTTGACGTCTTCGAGGCGATCTTCTCCCGGGTCACCTTCATCGTGCGGTTCATGGCGCTGTTTTCCATCCTGACCGGATTCATCGTCCTGTCGGGAGCCGTCGTGACATCCAGGCTCCAGCGGGTCGAGGAGACCGTGCTGCTGAAGACCCTCGGGGCGTCCCGGAGGCAGGTCTTCCGGATCATGCTGGTCGAATACACGACGCTGGGCCTCCTGTCGTCTGCTACCGGGCTCGTGCTCTCCCTAGGCGGAGGATGGGCGCTCTCGCGCTTCGTCTTCGGCACGCAACTCTCGGCGGCTCTGCCGGAGCTGGGGGCGATCGTACTCGGAATCGTACTGATCGTGGTGGCCATCGGTGCCCTGTCCAGCCGAGGCGTGTACCGGAGACAGGCGCTCGAGGTACTTCGCGCAGAGACCTGATCACGGACCGTTTTCCATGAGAGCATACCTCCTCGAGTCACGCTACCGGAGGATCCTGGACCGGATCGGCGAGGCCTGCGTCCGGGTCGGACGTGACCCCGGAGAAGTGACGCTCGTGGCGGTCTCCAAGACGTTTCCGGTCGCCCGCGTGGCGGAGCTGCACGGCATCGGACACGTGGACTTCGGAGAGAACAAGGTCCAGGAGCTCGTGGAGAAAGCCGTGGCGCTGCCGGGTCGGCTGGTCGGGGGAGGGGTCCGCTGGCACATGATCGGCCATCTTCAGCGCAACAAGGCGAGAGACGTCGTGACCCATGCCGACGTGTTCCATGCCCTGGACAGCGTTCGACTGGCGTCCGAGTTGAGCCGAAGGTGCGAGGAAGCAGGAAGGACCCTCGATTGCCTGGTGCAGGTGAACGTATCGGGTGAGGAGTCGAAGTTCGGCATCGCGGCTGATCGGGTTCATTCGTTTGTGGACGATGTCTCGTCGTTGTCGCACATACGGATAGTCGGCCTTATGACATTGGCGGCTCCCGCCGATAATCCCGAGGACGTGCGGCACCAGCTTCGCCTCCTGCGGAACCTGGCCCGGTCGTACCCTGCAAGTACCAAGGGGAATCGGCTGGACTGGTTGTCCATGGGCATGAGTGGCGACTACGAGGTTGCCATCGAGGAAGGGGCCACCCACGTCCGTATCGGAAGTGCTATTTTCGGGTCACGTACTCCAGACTGAACCGGGTTCCGGGCATGAGCCTGCTCTTCATCGGAATCGCCGTCGGGCTTGCCGCAGCGTTCATGCTGCGGACCCTGATGCAGTACGAGCGGCAGGGTCTCTCGCAGGTTGTCGAGGGGCTTGCGCGCCTCGAAGAGACCGTGGAGACCCTCGAGGAGCGTGTGGTCTCGCTCGAAGCGATAGCCGCCTCGGATGAACGTCTGCCCCTCGGTACGACTTCGCCGACCCACGATCCGTCCGCCCGCGGATCGGAACGCCAGGCAACCGCCTGACGTCCCATCGAAACCACGTCACTCGAGAGATCCATGAAGCTGTCAGCCCTCGACATCCGGAAGCAGGAATTCGCGAAGGTGTTTCGCGGATACGATCCGGAGGAAGTCGACGCGTTCCGTCACATGCTGTCGCAGCAGTGGCACCTGCTCACTGAAGATGTCCGCCGCCTGGAGCAGCGGATTCAGGATCAGACGGAGAAGCTCGAGCATTACCGGAAGGTGGAGGAGGCGTTGGAGGAGGCGCTGCAATCGGCACGCGACGCGGCACGCGAGCGACTCGAGCAGGCCGAACGCAAGGCCGAGTCGGCAATCCAGGGCGCGGAAGCGAAGGCGGCAGCCGCGCTGCAGCGGGCAGAGCAGCGCACCCAGCGTATGGTGGCGGAAGGGGAGGAGTTCAGGCGCCAGGCGCGGAGGACGTACGCGGAGGCAACCCTCCGGCGTAACGAGATCGTACAGCGCCTCCGCGCGTTGCTCGCCGCGCAGATGGAGCACCTCGACGGCTTCGAGTCGACCGAGGATCAGAGGGCCCGGATGGACGAGGCGGACGTCGAAGGCGACTTTGCGCTCCCGGATTTCGACACTGCTGCGGGCCTCACGGTAGAGCCTTCTCCTTTCGAGGACGACGAGCCGGAGATGACCGATTTCGTGGCTGCGGACGAGGAGGAGTCGTTCGATCTTAGGGACATGGCGGACCTGGAGGCCGAGCCGGTGAAGGGGCGAACGGATGACGAAGCGGAGGAGGAGGAGCTTCCGGAGGATGGCCGGACCACGGAGGATGACGCGGCGGAGCCCTCCGGAGCCGACGAGGAGATTCGAAAGATCCGCCGGATTCTCGAGGACCTGGATGGATAGGGACCATGCCTGAGCCCACGGCACCCGACGTGTCACCGGATCGGGCAGCGGACGAGGCCGGTCGGGCGGGACTTTCCGGAAGGGAGGTGTGCGTGGTGCTCGAGGGCACTCGCTTCGTCCTTCCCACCGGCTCCGGACGGTGTGGGCTGACGCCGGGCGCGACGCTCGAGGCGTGTTCAGGAATCGAGTCGGACGCGCTCGTTCTGAGGCCTGCGGCGGGTACTTGGCTGACGGATCCGCTGCCGGCCATCCGGACTCTATCGCTTCTTGGCGTGAAGCAGTTGCTCCTGCTGGCCGATGCCGAATCGATGCGTCCGGTCTCCCACCTGACGGACGTGGTGTACGATCACGTGAACCTGAGGGCTGCGAATCCGCTGGCCGGGGCCAATGACGATCGGTTCGGTCCGCGCTTTCCCGACATGAGCGAAGCCTATGACGCACGGCCGAGGCGACTCGTGGCGTCCGCCCTGCGCCGGGATCGCGACGGGATCGTGATTGCTGCGTCGGACGATTCGGGCGTGAAGGAGGTCGTCGCGCGTCACAGGGTGTGGAGTGATCTGGGAGTCGATGCGGTGACGCAGGGCGTCGTGGCCGCCGCGCTGGTTGCCAGGCATGCCGGACTCCTTGTGGCAGCTGCCGTGGCGTACGCGGCGGTGCCGTCGGAC
>JAHEEH010000085.1:0-2523 GCA_024640835.1 Bacteroidota bacterium | reverse complement strand
ACTCCGTGCTCGATGCCGTCCGGGCCCTTCTCGACGGGGAGAGAGGAATCCGGTAAGTCGGATCCTGACGCTCATCGAGTGCGCGGGTTTGCGTATTTTAGGGGTTTCCCGTCCCCCACGAGCGTTTCCGACGCCGAAGCCGAGTCCACCGCATGCCCCGGTTCAAGGAAATCAAGCGATTCAACCTGCCCGAACTCGAGGAGGGAATCCTCGAATGGTGGAAACGCGAGTCGATCTTCGAGCGGAGCGTCGAGCAGCACCGGGGTGAGCGCACGTTCTCGTTCTACGAGGGGCCGCCGACGGCGAACGGGCGACCCGGCATCCATCACGTCCTGGCCCGGACGATCAAGGACACCTTCTGTCGCTACAAGACCATGAAGGGGTTCCAGGTGGCCAGGAAGGCCGGCTGGGACACGCACGGTCTTCCGGTCGAGATCGAAGTCGAAAAGGAGCTCGGCCTCGACGGGCGACACCAGGTCGAGGAGTACGGCATCGAGAGGTACAACCGGGCCTGCCGAGACAGCGTGCTCCGGTATACCGGGCTCTGGGACGATCTCACCAGCAGGATGGGCTACTGGGTGGATCTCGAGAACCCGTACGTCACGTACCGATCGACGTATATCGAGAGCGTCTGGTGGCTGCTGAAGCAGATCTGGGAAAAGGGCCTGCTCTACAAGGGGCACAAGATCCAGTGGTACAGTCCGGGCTCCGGCACCGTGCTGTCCTCTCACGAAGTGAGCCTCGGTTACCGGGAAATCCAGGATCCGAGCATCTACACCCGTTTCCGCTCGGTCGAGGAGAACGACCTCTACTACCTCGCGTGGACCACCACCCCGTGGACCACGATCTCGAACGCGGCGCTCGCCGTGGGCAACGGCATCGAATACGTGCGCATCCGGCTCGAGACGGAGGATATCGGGAAGCACGACGTGATCATAGCCCGCGAACGCCTGGAAGTGATCCGGGAGGATTTCGAGATCGTCGAGACCATGTGGGGCCGGGACCTGGTCGGCAAGCGGTACCACCCGCTCTTTCCTTACTTCGAGGGTCTTCCCGAGACCCGGGACGCCTGGCGCATCGTATCGGCCCACTACGTCTCGACGGCGGACGGCACCGGCATCGTCCACACGGCTCCCGCCTTCGGGGCGGAGGATTTCGAGACGGGCCAGGCGGAGGACCTGCCCATGCTGAATCCGGTCGGACCGGACGGGCGATTCGCCGACGAGATCGACCTCGTGGCCGGGATGTGGTTCAAGGACGCGGACAGGCCCATCGCCCGCGATCTCCGTGACCGGGGCCTGCTGTACCGCCACGAGACGTACCAGCACAACTATCCGCACGACTGGAGGAAGGGCACCCCGCTGCTCAGCTATCCCGTCGACAGCTGGTTCATCCGGACCACGGCGGTCAAGGATCGTCTCATCGAGCTGAACCGGACGATCAACTGGCAGCCCGACGGGATCGGGACCGGCCGATTCGGCGACTGGCTGGAAAACAACGTCGACTGGGCCCTTTCGCGCCGCCGGTACTGGGGCACGCCTCTCCCGATCTGGCGTTCGGACGCAGAGGGATCCGAGTACCTGGAAGTCATCGGATCGATCGAGGAGTTGCGTGCAAAGTGCGGGGACCAGCTCCCCGAGAACGACGCGGACATCGACCTGCACCGGCCGTTTGTCGACGCGCTTACATGGCCGTCACCCGACGGTGGCACGATGCGGAGGGTGGAAGACCTGATCGACGCCTGGTTCGATTCCGGTGCCATGCCCTTTGCCCAGTGGCACTATCCCTTCGAGAACAGGGAGGCATTCGAGGCCAATTTCCCGGCTGATTTCATCGCCGAGGGAGTCGATCAGACCCGCGGTTGGTTCTATACCCTTCATGCGATTGCTGCCATCGTGATGGACGACGTGGCCTATCGCAACGTCGTCGTGAACGGCCTCGTGCTGGACGAGAAGGGTGAGAAGATGTCCAAGAGCCGTGGGAATACGACCGATCCGTTCGAGACGATTCGAAACCACGGCGCCGACGTGGTTCGGTGGTACATGATGTCGAACGCGCCTCCGTGGGAGAATCTGAAGTTCTCGGAGCGCGGGCTGCAGGAATCCAATCGGAAGTTCTTCGGAACGCTGGCGAACGTCTACGCCTTCTTCTCGACGTACGCCAACGTGGACGGATTCGACGGATCGCTGCCCGAAACGCCGATCGAGCAGCGTCCCGAGATGGATCGCTGGATACTGTCCCGGCTTGCCGCGACGATCTCCGACGTGGACGAGGCCCTGGATACGTACAATCCGACCCGTGCAGCCCGGGCCATCGAGGAGTTCGTGGACGCCCTGTCGAACTGGTATGTGCGGCGCAATCGGCGTCGTTTCTGGTCGGAGAAGCAGGCCGAGGCGTCGCGCGACGCGGTTCGAAAGACCGAAGCGTACCAGACCGTCCACCGCTGCCTGTCCGTGGTGGCTCGCCTCATGGCACCGATCGCACCGTTCTACGGGGAGTGGGTGTATCGTGCGCTCCGGGGGG
>JAHEEH010000084.1 GCA_024640835.1 Bacteroidota bacterium | reverse complement strand
AGAGCAGGCGGGCGACCCGGTGCTCCACCGAGCCCACGTCGATACCGAGGTATGACGCGATGTTGCCCCGCGAGTCGGCATCGGCCACGGTGCACTGACCGGGCTGTATCTCGCCGACAACCACCTGCTCCGCGAACGCCCTGCATCCCGGCAGACCGCAGGCGCCGCAGTTGGCCCCGGGGAGCAGGTCCGCCACGTGATCGATTCGCGGGTCCTCCTCCACGTAGAGGGTCCGCTGGGCGATGGCCAGCACGATCGCGAGAGCGACGCACAGCGCTGCCAGGTACCCGATGGCGGTCAGCGCGGCCATGGTTCAGAGGAAGGGTTTGGCGCGCTCGAGGAGATCGTCCAGCCCCGGCTCGTCGGCGTTCAGCGGCTTGCCCGGGTGGATGATCCGGACCGGGCACTTCTCGGCGGCCGTTACGAGATCACGGTAGGGGCCGGCGGACGCATCCTTGATGAAGGCCTGTTTCTCGTCGTTGTACGCGAAGAGCTGCTTGTTGAGGTTCGTGCACTCGTTGCAGGACGTACAGCGGATGGTCTCGATGTAGGCCTCGTCGAGCGCCAGCGCTTCCCCGGCTTCCTCCTCCACCGGTTCGGGCTCCGCGGCTGCCGGCGCGTCGGGCGCGGCCTGGTCCTGGTCCACGGTCGCCGCCGGCGCCGGACGGCGGGCGGGAGTCGGGGCTCCGGCCGGCAGGTCGAGGAGCGATGCCGCGATGTTCGAGACGATGGCCTCGGCTACGGACGAGATCGACCGGTCCATCTCGGCGGCGTGGGCTTCCCGTGCCGACGCGATGGCCTCGTCCCGTTCCGCCTCGGCGCGGGCCCTCACCTCCGAAACGGCGCGCTCTGCAAACGAATTCCCGATGCCGGCGAGTTCCTGGAGTCGACGCCAGCGGTCGAGCGCCCGCTCGGCGGCGCATACGAGGGGCCGGGCCGGCACCGCTTGCACGAGCCAGCCATCGGAGCTCGCGCAGAGGACGAAGGGGACCGTGCCGGCCCGCTCCGTGGCGCTTCGCGCGAGAAACTCGTCGGCCGGGATCATCGCCTCGTCCCTGACGCCGGGCTCCACGGGGACGAAGAACCCGGAGAGCGACGCGCAGGTCGCCGCGTAATCGAGCCACGTGAAGGCAGACGAAACCTCCTCCACGGTTCCGTCCTCGTTCGTGACGGCCACGGAGCCCCGGGTCCAATCGGCTTCTGCAGCGTCGTTTCCGTCGACCGACAGGCGGTCTGCCCACGGGCGACCGACACCCGGACGGAACACCAGTGAAGGGGCTGCGCGCCCGTCGCGCGCGACGGCGGCGGCGAAATAGGTCGGCAGGTCCGTTCCCTCCGCTCCGGCGTGGACGGCGACGAGCGCCGGACCGTCATGCCTCACGGCTTCCGCGATGCCGTCCGAAAGCGTATCGACGTCCGAGAGGGCCGTCTGCACCACACAGGCCCGCCCCTGGCCGATCGCGATGGACGTGAGGGCCGCCACGGACGACGGTTCCTCCGGATCGTCCGCGGCGCCGCGAAGCACCAGCAACACCTTGACGGGAACGGGTCCGGACAGGAGCTCCAGGATGTGGCCCGCGCCGGCGGCGTCGAGTGCGGCTTCGTCGGCCTGCACGAAGAGGGGAGGACAGCGCCTGAAATCCTCCGGCGACAGCATGGCCGGAGTGAGCGCGTCCAGGTAGGTGTCGTGGAGCTCGGGCCGGTACCGGTGGGCCACCTCGAGACGGGCCGCCTCCAGGTGGCGGTAGAGCGCCAGCAGACGCTCCGTTCTCTCGGCCACGGCCTCCCGAGCCCCGCGGATGGAATAGGGTCTGAGGACCGACGAAGCCTTGCCGAACAGCGCGGCCGCATGCTCCACAAGCCCCTCGGTTCGGGTCTGCAGGCGTTCCCTTCGCTCCGGTGGGAGGCCGGCCGCGTGCGGCGCCTCGTCCAGGAGGTGCGAGAGCGCGTCGAAGTCGAATGCGTCGGACCAGGCACCGCCCGCCGAGCCCCTGAGCCGCTCGGGCACGACGGCATCGGCCGATTCCTCCTGCTCGACGTCCAGGAGATTCTGAAGCGAGGTACGGAGCCGGTCGATCTCCTCGACGACGGGCCGCGCCATTTCGGCCACGAAACCCTGGGCATGCGCCCGGGCGATCGCGAGGGGCGCTGCGGAGGAGCAGCCGACGAGGCGCGCCGATCCCGACACGTGACTCGCGGCAGACCGGACGCACTCCTCGAAGGTCTCGCGACGGTCGGATCGGATGCCCGGCCGAACGGCGTCGACGGCAGCCCACCAGGCTTCCTCGAGGTTCGAGTCGTCCGGAAGATCGGTCGTCCGGATGGCCTCCTCCACGCGGGCCAGAAAGCGCCGCCGCAGCTCGCCTTCGTCGCCGGAATCTCCCACCGCTGCCACCAGGTCGTCGAACCACGCGGTGAGCGTACGGAGAATCGGAGTCCCGTCGGTCTCGTCGAGCACGACGGGCCACGGAGTCCGAAGGGCCGGGTGGGACAGATAGGGGTACAGCAGGGCGGGCACGTGGTCCGCGAGTCCCGCTGCGATCCCCGTGCCGGGCGGAATCGTCCCCGTGCGGAAGAACTGCTTGAGGGCCCGGATCACGGCGGGATCGGCCGTGCCGGCATCGGTACGGCGGCGAAGCACGGGGTTTCCGGTCGAAGCGCCGATCGGTACGGCGACCACCTCGTCGTCTCCGCCTGCGCTTTGGGTGTCGATCGCTTCCACGGGTCGGGAATCAGGCGAGGTCAACGGCAAAACGGTCGAATTCTCGATCCAGCGCCTGGCGGCGCACGTCGTGCGTCACGACTCTCGTCGCACGGCGGATCTCGTCATACACCGGTACGTCCTCGTTCCGGTACAGCACGCCGATCGGCATCGGATCGATCTCGTCCGCGATGCGCCGCGCGGCGTCCAGGTCGGACGGATCGTGCGGGCGCTCGTTCTTGTAGATCTTCCTGAGGTCGTCGGACGGTTTCAGACCGCGCTCGTCGGTGAGCAGAAGGAGCTTGTTCGGGTCCTGGAGCAGCGGATCGAAGATGGACGGCAGGAAATGCGGGCAGCGCTGCACGATGCGGACGAAGGAAAACCCCTTGTGATGGTAGGCCTCCTGGAGGACCTGGTACATCACCTCCGGAATCCACTCCACCACGTTGGCCACGAAGGAGACGTTCGAGATGCCGAGCGTCGCCTGCAGGATGTTCAGGGGATCCAGGAAGGCGCCCTTGGGCGTGGTGTTCGTCTTGATGCCCTTGGGCGTGGTGGGCGACGTCTGCATCTTCGTCATCCCGTACACTTCGTTGTCGTGAACCATCACGACCATGTCGAAATTGTACCGGATGGCATGGATCCAGTGCGCGGTGCCGATCGAGCAGCAGTCGCCGTCACCCGTGTTCACGAACACCTTGAGGTCCGGGCGTCGGATCTTCACGCCCTGGGCGATCGGAAGGGCGCGACCGTGCAGGCTGTGGAAGCCGTACGTTCCCATGTAGTGCGGGAACCGGCTCGAGCAGCCGATGCCGGAAACGAACACCGTCTTCTCGGGCGGAAGCTGCTCGTCGCGGCAGAGCTTCTGCACGCTCGACAGGATGGTGTTGTCCCCGCATCCGGGGCACCAGCGCGGGACGGCGCTCTGGTAGTCCTGGAGGCTGTAGTAGTCTCCGCCCGTGTCGACCGTGGCGGTATCATGCAGTCCGAACATGGATCAGGCGGGTTGAAGGACGGCCAGGTTCTCGCGGATCATCTCCTCGATCTTGCCGGGTCCGATGGGTTGACCGTGGACGTTGGTCCAGTTCTGGACGTCCACGAGGTAGCGGGCGCGAAGCAGCCACGAGAGGTTCGAATAGCGCCGGTTCTCTTCGGTGATCAGCTCATCCTCCAGCGAGTCCGAGTAGTTGATCTCCACGCACATCACGCGCTTGAACCGCTTCAGGATCTCCCCGATGCCGGGGGCGAGGGGCTGCAGGAAGGTCAGGTGCAGCGCCGAGACGCTTCCGCCGTCCTCGCGGACGCGGTCGATGGCCTCCTCGATCGCCCCCTTCGTCGATCCCCAGCCGACGATGAGCAGGTCGCCCTCCTCGTCACCGTAGAGCGTCGGGGACTTCAGCGTCCGCTGGAGCGCCGCGAGCTTGAGGCTGCGCAGGCGCGACCCTTCCTGGTTGGCATCGGGCGTGTACGCGACCTTGGCGCTATCGGTGTGGGCGAGGCCCGTGACGGCGTACATGCCGCCCGGCTGCCCGGGAACGAGTCGGGGCGAAAGGCCCGTCTTCTGATCCCAGTCGTAGGGCTTGGTGTCCTTCTCGACCGGTCGCTGGTCGATGGGCGGCGCAACCCATTCCGCATGGAACTCCGGGCGGGGGAACGGGGCCTGTCCGGTGGCCAGGTTGGCGTCCGAGAGGACGTACACCGGCATCCTGAACGCTTCCGCGATGCGGCGGGCCGTGATGACGGAGTAGAAGCAGTCCTCGATCGTCGCGGGCGCCATCACCACCTTGGGCGCATCCCCGTGCGTTCCGAAGAGGGCCTGCAGGAGATCGCCCTGCTCCGTCTTGGTCGGGAGGCCGGTCGAGGGACCGCCGCGCTGCACGTTCACGACGACCAGCGGAATCTCCGCCATCGAGGCGAGGCCGAGCACTTCGGTCTTGAGCGACATGCCCGGGCCCGACGTGATCGTGACCGCGCACTTGCCCGCGTACGACGCGCCGACCGCGAAGGCGGCCGCCGCGATTTCATCCTCGGCCTGGTGCAGCACGCCACCGACGTTCTCGAAGATCTCGCTCAGGTAGTGCGAGGCAGACGTCGCGGGCGTGATGGGATACATGGCGCAGACGTCCATGCCCGACGCCATGACACCGAGCGCGATCGCCTGGTTGCCGTTCACGACGATCTGCCGCCCGATGTCCTTCATCGGCGGGATGTCGAAGGAGAGGTCGATGTGCTCGAGGGCCCACTCGTATCCCGCGTTCAGCAGCGAGATGTTCGAATCCACCACCTTCTGGGACTTCTTCCGGAAGATGTACCGGATGGTGTCGCGAGCGAAGTCGACGTTCCGGTTGTACACCGCGCAGAGCATCCCGAGCACGAACATGTTCTTCCCGAGCTGCGGGTTGTTCACGTACCGGAAGCAGATCTCCTCCATGGGGACCTCGATCACGCTGTACCCCTCCTCGACGAGGCGGGCATAGGTGGTCCCGTACGCGGTCGCGATCTCGGGATCGGCGTGATCCCGCCACTTGTTCTCGAGCAGGATCGTCGCGCCCGGCTTGAAGCGGGCGAGGTCCAGACGCCCCAGGAGGGCCTGCTCGTTGAACGCGACGATCAGGTCCACCTCGTCGCCCATGTTGGTGACGGGCTTCGACCCGATGCGCACCCGGATGCCGCTGGCGCCCGCGGGACTGCGGGGTGGCGGCTGGATTTCTGCGGGGATGATCTCGACGGTCCAGATCCCGTTGCCCATCTTGGCCGAAATCGTGCCGAAGGCCTGTCCGGCCTTCTGGGCTCCCTCTCCGGAGTCCGACACGATTTCGACCACGTGCTGCTTCAGGGTGAGGACCTTTCGTTCTGCGGCAGTCCCGTTCGGGCCGGCGTCAGGTGTCATGGCAGAGGACATGCGAACAGGTTGCGGTTCCGTGGCGCTGAGTGGCGATTACGGCCGGGGGAAAGCCGTGGCGAAATTCCAGCCAACGGTACCGAATTGTGGCTCATGACCGTGTAGGCTCCCCGGTACAGGCCGTGTAGGGTGCGGTCGCCCACCCCCGTAGGGGATTCCCCGGTCAAGATTGTGGGGTTGGAAACGTGAGGGGTCAGCGAATCCGGTTTCCGGGCCGCCCGGGGAAGAACACCCGTAGGCACGGCGCCCGTGTTCCGGATCTCGCACGTCAGCGAAATATGTGGTATTGTCCGGACAGTCGCCCCATCTCCGCCCGAAATCCATCAACTCTCCGAGAGCCATGCCACTCCGTCGCACCGTTTCGTTCCTGCTGCTCGCCGCCGCACTGTTCGCCGTGCCCGCCTGTGATTCCAACGACGGGAAGACGGACATCCAGGGCCTGTGGCTGGTGCCGGGGACCGACGTGATCTATTACCGCATCCAGAAGGACTCCATCACGATCTACGACTACCTGGGCGACGAATTCGACCAGGGTCCGGACTGCTACATCATCACCACACTGGACATCGTCCGGCGCGACGGAACCAAGCTCACCGTGTCGTCCCCCGATTTTCCGGGCATCCAGGTCGTTCTGACGATCGAGAGGGATGGCGAGACGGTTTCGGTCACCACGGGTGGGGGTGATCCGGAAACGTGGGAGAAGAGCAGCGCGAGCGTCGCGGGCTTCGTCGCGAAGGAGTGTACCGGAGCCGAGGTGAGCAAGGCGTCGGGCGACCGGGTTCTTCCGTCGGGCAAGTACTTGTTCCGCTAAGGGATAGTCGTATGCACAGGGAGTCGGAGCGCATGGCTGCCGACGTTGCGCGCTCGCGGGGCCTGGATCCGCTGGCCTACACGGAGCTGCCGGATGGAACGGAGTATCCTCCGTTCGTTCCGGCGAGCGAGTCCCCCGCCGAATTCACGCTGAAGGCCCTGATCGCCGGCATCGTGTTCGGCATCCTGTTCGGGTCGGCGAACGCCTACCTGGGACTCCGCGTCGGACTCACGATCTCCACGTCGATTCCCGTCGCCGTGATGTCGATCGCGCTCTTCCGGTCCCTGCGGGTGTTCGGCGTGCGCTCGACCATCCTGGAGACCAATATCGCGCAGACGGTCGGCAGCGCGTCGAGCTCCCTGGCCAGCGGCATCATCTTCACGTTGCCGGCCCTCTTCATGTGGGGCTTCAGCCCCGGCCTTCTGCAGATGACGTTCCTGGCACTGTGCGGAGGGTTGCTGGGTGTCCTCTTCATGATTCCGCTGCGCCGGTTCCTGATCGCCGGCGAGCACGGCCGCCTGCCGTACCCGGAGGGAACGGCATGCGCGGAAGTGCTGGTGGCGAGCGAATCAGGCGGTTCCAGGGTCCGGAACATCTTCCTGGGGCTCGGGACCGGAATGCTGTTCAAGCTCGCCTTCGGACTTCTGAAGGTGCTGCCCAAGGAATTCGTACTGAAGCTGCCGTTCCTGAAGAAGGGCGAAGTCGCGTCGGAGGCGTCGTCGGCGCTGGTGGGGGTGGGCTTCATCCTCGGTCCGCGGATCGCCGCCGTCATGGTGGGAGGCGGCCTGTTGTCGTGGGTGGTCATCATTCCCGCCATAGCCCAGTGGGG
>JAHEEH010000083.1 GCA_024640835.1 Bacteroidota bacterium | reverse complement strand
AACGACCCGACGACGCGGATCTATCGGCCGCGCCAGATCTACACGGGCGCGACCGAGCGGAACTATGTACCCCTGGATCAGCGTTGATGCGCGGGATCGTGCACTACCCGGTACGCTTGACTGCAAACTACTCGTTCTTCGGAGGAACGCGATGAAAACTCGGCTCCCGATCATCCTGCTGGCGGTCATGACCGCCCTGCCCGTGCTGGCCCCCGTGGCCGTCGCACAGGACAGCGCCGACGGAAGTTGGTACCTGAGACCGCGAGTCGGTCTATCCTACTACAAGGGCGACAACGGCGGCGGCCTGTTCGAGTTCAGCTCGGACGACGTCACCCCGCTGCATGCCGGCCTCGAATTCGGGCACAACTTCAGCTCGACCTATTCCCTGGGCCTGGCGGTTGCGTACAGTGCCTTTGACGACATCAACGACTTCGACGCGGACGACGACACGCCGGGAGACGGCACGCGCATCGGAGTGCAGCTCATCTCGCGCAAGCGTCTGGGCACGGGCTCGGTAGCGCCGTTCTTCCAGCTGGGCCTCGGCGCCAGCTTCGGCAAAACCCTCTCGTATGCCAGCCAGACGGCTGCAGAGGAGAGCAAGGCGGCCTTCGGACCGCTGGCCGGCATCGGTCTCGACTTCAGGCTGGGCGAGAAGGTGTCCTTCTTCGTGGAGACGGGCGCCGCGTACCTCTTCGGCGACCAGAACTCGGACGGCCGGGATGACGACCAGGACGGCGAGTTCGGCCCTGGCGACCTGCTGGGCTGGCACACGCTGGGCTTCAAGTTCATCGTGGCGTCGTTCAAGCCGGTCATGGTCACCGACCTGATCTGCCCCGAGGGCGTCGTGGACACCGGCTCGCCGGTGACCTTCACGGGCTCGGTGAACGAGAATGCTTCCAAGCCGGTCGTCGGCTCCTGGAACTTCGGTGACGGCACCAGCGCGACCGGCATGACGGCATCGCACGGGTTCCGTCCCGAGGGCACCTACACGGTGACCTTCACCGCTTCGAACGGCAACGGCCGCGGAACCGACAGCCGGTCCTGCACCGTGACCGTCGAGGATCCCTGCGAGGCGGCCGAGATCATCGCGATCAATCCGTCGAGCATGACGCCCGACACGCGGACCGCCGTGCGGTTCACGGGCAACGTTCGCGGCTCTGCCCCGGTCACGTACGCGTGGGACTTCGGTGACGGCTCCACGTCCGCGGAGGCGAATCCGTCCCATACGTTCGCGGAGCCCGGCACGTACACGGTGACCCTGACCGTGACCAACTGCGGCGGCACGGTCTCCCGGACCCTGCAGATCTCCGTGGCCCTGTACGAGGCCGCCATCTGCCGCGAGATCGAGGAGATGAACCCGGTCTTCTTCGACCGCAACTCCTCCACGCTTTCCGAGGAAGCCCGCGGCAAGCTGCAGGAGAACCTGGAGATCCTGGGCGAGTGCCCCAACCTCAACGCCCGCGTCGAGGGTTGGGCCGCTCCCGGCGAGCGTCGCACGCAGGAGCTGTCGGCTGACCGAGCCAAGGCGGTCGAGCAGTTCTACGTGGACAACGGCATCGCGCTCAGCCGCCTGATGACGGTGGGCATGGGCCGGGCCGAAGGCATGACCTCCAAGAAGGAGGGACTCGCCGGCTATCGCCGTGTGGACACCATCCCCGTGCGAAACTGACGCCCAGGGACTTGCGAAAAGGCGAGGGCGGATCTGCTTCGGCAGGTCCGCCCTCTGCATTTGCGGGATGTGGCAGGTCGCCGGTCATGGCCCCGCCGGCTCGCGAAGGGATCCGGGAGTAATCGTCTCAGAACAGCGAACTCAGGATCCGGAAGACCGGCCAGGCCAGAAGGGCGGCCATGACGATCGCCACCCAGACCAGGCCGCGGGACGGACGCGAGGGATACTCGTAGCCGCAATACGGACACGTGTCCACATCGGCTGGCCCCTCCAGGGCACAGGACGGGCACTCCTAGGTCTTTTCGTCCGTCATCGCCGTCGGGGAAGCCAGCGGCCTTCACGGAAGACGGACCGGATGTCGTCGAGCACTTCCCTGTCGATGCGCAGCACGGCGCCGGCCGGCAGGTCCACGTCCTTCACGGGAGCCACCCGCAGGTCGTAATTCTCCCAACCCATGAAGTCGACCAGGATCTGCTGGAATTCGGCATCCACCTCGCCATCGATCGGGCCGTCGTAAAAGCCGCGCTCCGTCCAGATCTGCTGGAGCTCCCGGGCCACCGCATCGTCGACCGGGATCATGTTGGACGGATCCGATTGCGTGAAGTACAGGTTGTTCAGACGGTACAGACGCTCGAGCTCGGCGATCGGTGTCGCGTGGTCGTAGACCGAGATGTCGATGTAGTTGTCCATGCCGTCGTACCCCGCCCCCTTCCGCACCACGACCAGTGCAGCGCTCTGCTCGCCCCGCTGGTCTCCACCGGCCTTCCCTCCGGCCACGAGGGCCGCCACGAGGCGCACCGCAAGTTCTCCCTCCGCATCCTCGAATGCGCGGACCATCGCCTCGACCGTCTCGGCCGACACCAGGATGTTGCCCTGGGCCGTGAAGCCCCGCCCCGTGACCACGGTCCCGACGTTGCCCTGCTCGGGGCCCACCGCGGTCACCGAGCCGTCGACCGCGCCGATCCGCGCTCCCTTCCAGTCGAAGGCCCCGGTTCCGGTCCAGGTTGCGGCGTTTCCCGAGGCGTCCACGATACCCACCTGGCGCTCCTGCCGATCGTCGTCACCCCTCAGCACGATGCGAAGCGCCTCCTCGGCCGTCGCCCCGTTCTCCATGAGTTGAAGCCCCTTGATCCCGTAGTCCAGCTCCGCGAAGCTCTGCGTGGCCACGGCGCCGACCCCGGCCTTCAGCCACGGGACCACCGGGCGAAGATTCGGAAATTTCGACTGCACCACGACGCCCAGGTCACCCGTCTCCGGATCGAGCGCCACCATCGAGAACGTGGATACCAGCGGGTGGTCCTCCGGCGCCCTGACCTGTCGGATCGCCAGGAAGGCGGCTGCCGGGATGACGAGTGCAACGATGATTCTGCGCATGGCGCTCCCTGCGTCGGTTTGACCCCTCAAAGTGCGCAGCGCGGCACGGAACTGCAACGGCAGCGCGTCTCAATACCCGTAGATCGAGAAGTCGTCGCGGCGCATGTGCAGGGTGAGCGTGATGGCCAGCAGGGCCGTATGCGCCAGAAGAGCCGAGCCGCCGTACGAGATGAACGGCAGGGGGATGCCGATGACCGGGAGAATGGCCGTGGCCATGCCCACGTTCACGAAGACGTGGATCAGGTACACTCCGGAGGTGCCCGCCGCGACCATCATGGCGAACGGATGCTTCATCTGGTTACCGAGCATCACCAGGCGCACCAGGAGGAACAGGAAAAGCATCAGGACCAGGACCGACCCCAGAAAGCCGAATTCCTCGCCGATCACCGAGAAGACGAAATCCGTCGACTGTTCGGGCACGTACCGCCCCTGCGTCTGGGTTCCCTGCATGAACCCCTTTCCGGCCAGGCCTCCGGAGCCGATGGCGGCGAGCGACTGGACCAGGTGGAATCCGACGTCGTGGCGGAATTCCTCCGCCTCCGGCCGCGTGAATGAAAGGACGCGCGCGACCTGGTGCGGCTGGAGGATCTTCGTGAGCGCGACCGCCACGGCGCCGAGCGTGCCCCCGGTGATCGCAGCCGCGAGGGCGGTCAGCTTCCGGTCCCGGGTCCGGATGTACATGAACAGCGTGAACAGTACCACGAAGGCGATCGCGGCCGGTTCATACACGATCGCCAGGTACCCGGTCACGGCCGGCGCCAGCAGGAGCATGAGCAGGTCGACCGGCACCCCGGCCCAGAAGAGCATGACCGGAATGAGGCCGATGAAGACGAGTGCCGTCCCGGTATCGTTCTGGAGGACGATGAGCATGGCGGGCAGCATGAGAAGCCCGATGATCGCAAGCGCCGTGCGAAGACCGGCTGTCCCCGGACGGCGCGAGCCGACCAGGTGCGCCACCCCGATCACCGCTCCCACCTTGGCGAACTCCGACACCTGGAATTGCGCGGGGCCGAACGCGATCCATGACCGCGCTCCGTTGATTTCCCTTCCGAACAGCAGGGCCGCCAGGAGGAGCAGGATCGCCCCCAGGTACACGATCGGGGCCGACTTCTGGTACACGCGCACCGGTATCAGCAGGGCGATGCAGAAGCCGACCAGGCAGATTCCGGCCCAGACCATCTGACGGTCGTAGTTGCCGCGCACGCTTTCGAGCAGGAATTCCGCCGCCGGCCCGTGCGTGGTGCTGTAAATGGCCACGAGCCCAATGCCGACGAGGGCCGCCCACGCGACGATACTCAGGTAGTCAAGCGTCCGGTACCAGGTGCGCACGGCCTAATCGGGAAGGGGCTGGCTCTTCACGGCCAGCGTTCGCTCGTACAGGGCTCTTCGCCCGGGGGCAATGGATCCCGTGAGGTACCGCTCAGCGAGCAGGCTCGCGATGGGACCGGCGGCCGTCGAACCGAAACCGGCATTCTCGACCATGACGCCGAGTGCAATCGTCGGATGGTCGAAGGGCGCGAACATGATGAAGACCGAATCGTCCTCGCCGCGCGGATTCTGTGCGGTGCCCGTCTTCCCGGCCGACTGAATTCCGGGAATCTGGATCCAGCGGCCGGTCCCCTCCTCCATCACGCGTCGGAGCGCGTCCCGCACCAGGTCCACGTTGGACCGGTCGAACGGAAGTCTCGTGGGCTCCGGAATTTCCGGTCTCTCCACGGTTCCGTCGGGATTCCGGAATTCCAGCACCAGGTGCGGAGTGTAGAGCAGGCCTCCATTGCCCAGGGCACCGATATAGCCGGCCAACTGGAGGGGCGTCACCCCGATGTCCCCCTGCCCGACCCCCAGGTTCATCGGCGTACCCACGGTCCAGCCCCGTGGATTCATGCGGTTGAAGTAGGCCGAGTCGGGTATCAGCCCGGTGTCTTCCTCGCCCACGTCAAGCGGTGCCCGTCGTCCGAAGCCCATCGCCCGGGCGTAGCGCGCGAAGCTCTCGACGTCGATCCGCGTCATCATCTCGAAGAAGAACGTGTTGCACGACTGCTCTATGGCCGTGCCCACCGCGATCGTCCCGTGCACGTGCATGCAGCGGAAGAACTGCCCGCGCCCGATCGGATGGCCCCCGTTGCAGGTGACGGTGCTTCGCGGCGTGATGACCCCCTCCTGCAGGGCCATGAGCGCGACCAGCGGCTTCAGGGTGGAGCCGGGGGGAAGAAGGCTCTGCGTCGCCCGGTTGAACTGGGGCTTCTCGGGGCTCGTCAGGAAGTAGTCCCAGGCCTCCGGCGCCAGCGGCCGCGACATGATGTCCGGATCGTAATCCGGCTTGGACACGAGCGCCAGGATTTCCCCGGAAGAGGGATCGATCGCCACCGCCGCACCCCGCTTGCCCACGAACAGGGATTCGGCCAGGGCCTGCAGATCGTAGTCGATGGTCAGCACCACTTCCTGGCCCGCGACCGGCGCCAGGTCCTCCGTCCCTCCGCGGAAGGCGTCCACTTCCTGCCCGTGGACGTTCACCAGGCGGAACGCACTGCCCATGGTGCCGCGCAGCGGCCGCTCGAACGCGCTCTCGACGCCGCTCTTTCCGATCAGGTCTCCCGAGCGATACCCCTCACCCCGGTGACGATCCAGCTCGGCGCGGGTGATTTCGCGCACGTAGCCGAGAACGTGGGCGGCATTGAACGGGGCGACGTACCGGCGCTTCTGGGCGGCCTCGTAGGTGACCCCCGGCAGCCTGCTCCGGTTCTCGAGCAGCCGTCCGATGACGTCGAACGAGACGCTGCGGAACGCGGGGCTCGGCCGGAAGGCATTCCAGGCGGTCGCCTCGGCCAGCTTTCTCGTGACGACGGTGTCCGGAACGGACAGGAGCGACGCCAGGAGGTCCGTACGCTCCGGGTCGAAGTACCGGGGCGTGATGAGCACCGTATAGGTGTCCTCGTTGTCCACGATCAGCCGCCCACGGCGATCCACGACCGTTCCCCGGGCCGGCGTGACGCGCAGCTCGCGCACGGCGTTGGAGCGGGACTCGCCCGAGTACAGGCCCGCGTCCAGGATCTGGAGCTTGGCCAGCCGGAGCACGAGAAGGCCGATGACCATGCTCGCGACCACCATGAAGATGCGGCCGCGGATCGACGGATCCTCGCTTCTGGTTTCGCGCATCATCTTCCGTCGGTCATGGGTGGATTCCGTCGCTATTCGACGGTGCGCAAGGTCCGCTCGAACCCGGATACGTGCCGGTGGGCGACTTAGGTATCGTCATCGAAGCGATTCCCGGGATTGTTTCGCCCGTAAAGGCGTTTATTGATCCAGGCAGCTGTAGGAGCGCTGCCCGGAAACGGCCCAGCTTCCAGAACCCGAAGCCCCCAGGGGAAACGGGTTGACCGATGTGTACGCTCCGTATCACCCGGCTCCAGGAATGTAGTGGCCCTCTTCACGAACTACCCCATGATCCGGAAGCCAGTCCGAGTCGTCGGCCTTACCGCCCTTTTCGCCGGGTTGTTCCTCGCGATCCATCCCGCGCACGCGCAATACTTCGGGCGCAACAAGGTTCAGTACGACCAGTTCGATTTCCAGGTCTTCAAGACCGACCATTTCGAGTTCTACCTGTACCCCGAGGAAGAGCTCGCCGTCCGCGACGCCTCGCGCATGGCGGAACGCTGGTATCAGCGGCATAGCCGGACGTTCCTTCGCGAGTTCGCGGAGCCGAAGCCGCTCATCTTCTACGCGAACGACGCCGACTTCCAGCAGACGAACGCCATCGGGGGCACCATCGGCCAGGGTACGGGCGGCGTGACGGAGTCCCTGAAGGAGCGTGTGATCATGCCGCTCACCGGCAGCTACCGCGAGACGGACCACGTCCTCGGTCACGAGCTCGTCCACTCGTTCCAGTACGACATCGCCCTGTCCCGGACCGATTCGAGCCGGTTTGCGATCAACATGCTCCCGCTTTGGCTTGTCGAGGGCATGGCGGAGTACCTCTCGGTGGGACGGGAAGACCCGCATACCGCCATGTGGATGCGCGATGCCGCGCTCCGGGACGACCTTCCCACGATCGACCAGCTGTCCCGGGACTTCCGGTATTTCCCGTACCGCTACGGACAGGCCATCCTGGCCTACGTCGGAGGCAAGTACGGCGACCAGGCCGTCGCCAACCTGTTCAAGCTCGGCGGACGCACGGGGTTGGACTCCGCGTTCGTCTACACGCTGGGCATCAGG
>JAHEEH010000082.1 GCA_024640835.1 Bacteroidota bacterium | reverse complement strand
GGCCACCCCCTTCTCCAGGTTCGCGCTGATGTAGTTGACCCGGAGGCCGTCGATCCGCTGCACGGACGTCGGCGCCCGCCCGCGCTGCGTCTGGACGAGCGCCGAAACGGGCACGATGTCGCCGGCCGCCGTGCGGACCGAGATGTTGTCCAGGTCCTGCACGGTCAGGCGATCCTCCGGGCGGAGCCGCACGATGATGGGGAACTCGTCTCCCGCCACCCGGAACATGCCGGCTCGACTGCCGCCGACCGACGTCTGGACCGCGCGGCCCACCGTCTGCACGGACAGGCCGAGGCTCGCGATCTTCTCGCGGTCGAAGACCAGGTTCTGCTCGGGCCGTCCCTCCCGCTGGGAAAGCCGGACGCCCGTCACGCCCTGGATCCGCTCCACGCGCGCCATGATCTCGCGCGCGGTGCGGTCGGCCTGGTTCAGGTCATAGCCCCGCAGCTGGATCTGGACCGCCTCGGTGCCCCCTCCGGACGAGAAGAGCCGACGGAGAATCCAGAGACCGGATTGCGCTTCCACGCGGATTTCGACGCCCGGAATCGCGGAGGCGAGATCCCTCTGGAGGCGGTCGGCCAGCGCCTGGCTGTCGACCGAGCGCTCGCCGGCGGGCTTCAGCCGGATTTCGAGTCCCGCGTTTCCGAACCGCACCTCGGTCGCCAGCTCGCGCACGTCGTCCATGGGGAGCATCGGCCGAACCGTGCGCTCCAGCTGGTCCAGGTAGTCGCGGACGACCGCGATGTTCGTGCCCTGCGACATCTCCATGTTGACCGTGATCTGGTCCGCCTCCGTGGGGGGAGCGAGCTCGACCGGAATCGTCGGAAGCACGGCGAACGACACCACGACCAGGCCGAAGGTCACCAGCCCGATTGCCTTGCGATGCTTCACGGCCGCGCGCAGCGAGGACGAGTACTTCTTCTCGACCCCGTCGAACCAGCGCTGGAAACCCTTGCGGTGGATAGGGCCGCCCTCCTCCGGCAGCTTCACGCTCAGGAACCGGCTCGAGAGCACCGGGATGAGCGTCATGGCCACGAAGAGCGAGCAGACCAGCGCGAAGACGACCACGAGGGCGAGGGCCGTGAAGAGGTCCCCCGTCGTCGACTGCATGAATCCGATGGGCAGGAAGATGACGCAGGTCGTCAGCGTGGAAGCCACGATCGCGCCGACCACCTCGCGGGTGCCGACACGCGCCGCGTCCCGGATGGTCATCCGGTGCTCCTCGCGGTGTCGCACGATGTTCTCCAGCACGACGATGCCCGAGTCCAGCATCATGCCGATGCCGAGGGCCAGACCGCCGAACGTCATCTGGTTCAGCGTCATGCCGCCGTAATAGAGCACGCCGAAGGTCGCCACGACCGAGATCGGGATGGCAATCGCGATGATCGACGTCGACGATCCGTTCCGCAGGAACAGGTACAGCACCAGGATGGCCAGCAGGCCGCCCCAGAGCGCCGAGTTCTTCACGTTGTCGATGCTCTGCCGGATGAAGGACGACTGGTCGCTGATGACCTTCATCTCCATGTCGGTGTGCTCGGCATTGACCCGATCCACCTCGCGCACGATGGCGTCCGCCACCGTCACGGTGTTCGCCCCGCTCTGCTTCTGGATCTCCATGCGGATGATGGGAATCCCGTTGAGCTCCGAGAGGAAGCGCACGTCCTCGAAGCCGTCCACGACACGGGCCACGTCCCGCACGCGCACGGGCCGGTTGTCGACGTAGCGGATCACGGTCTGGGCGATTTCCTCGACCGTCGTGTACTCACCGAGCGACCGCACGTACAGGTCGCGGACACCCTCTTTCACGTTCCCCCCCGGGAGCTTCTGGTTCTCCCGCGCGATGGCGGCCTGGACGTCTGCCGGCGTCAGCCCCGCGGCCTGGAGACGGTCGCGTTCCAGGTCCACGTGCACCTGCCGGTTGATGCCGCCGCGAAGCTCCACCGTTCCCACGCCGGGAATCTGCTCGAACCGGTTCGAGATGTCGCGCTCCAGGAGACGGGTCACCTCCTCGAGCGGCCGCCGCGACACGATGCCCAGCGTGACGATCGAGAAGTTGTTCGGGTCGAACTTCCAGATGACGGGCGGATCCACCTCGGGCGGCAGGCTGCGCCGGACCCGGTCCAGGGACGAGCGGACGTCGTTCGCGGCCTCGTCCAGGCTCGTCCCACGCGCAAACTCGAGCGTCACGCGGCTGGAGCCCTCGGAGGAGCTGGACGTGATCCGGTCCAGGTTCGGGATGCCGGAGAGGGCGTTCTCCACCGGATCCGTGATGATCTGCTCCATCTCCTCCGGGCCCACGTTCGGATAGCTCGTGAACACCGTGAGCCGGGCGAACTCGACCGGAGGCAGGAGGTCGACCGGCAGGAACATGAATCCGACGACGCCGATCGTGATGATCACGAGGTAGACCATCGCGGTGGCGACGGGCCGGCGGATGGACGTTTCGGTCAGTGAAGCCATGGCGGGGCCGTGATGCGCTGGGGTACGCGGGTGAAGATCCGGGCGCCCGGAATCAGTCGACGGAATCGGTGGCGAAGGATTCCCGCGCGATGCGCTGCTGCTTCGCCAGGAACTGGAGCAGGAGATCCCGATCCTGCAGCCGCTGAAGCGAGGCCACCCGGGTCCACGGCACGGGCCGGGCCAGGACCTCTCCCCGGCCGTCGAGCGAACGGATCAGGTGCTGTCCGACGGTGAGGACCCAGTCGCCGGGCTGCACGCCCGTAACACCGGCAAGCCCGTCACCGCGGGCCAGCACGCCGAGCGGCTGGAAGGCGACGGGCGTGGGACCCACGAGCGCAGGCGGATTCGCCGGGTCGTAGGTGTCCGGCTCCTCGATCGGCGTCTCCAAACGGAGTGAAGTCGCCACGAACGCTCCGAGAATGCCGCTGTTGGGATCCTCGTAGAGCGCGGCCTCGGGAATGACGGTGGCCTGCTCGGACTCGCCATACAGGATGTCGACCGCCACGAACATACCGGGCCGCAGCCGGCCTTCGGGGTTCGCCAGGTCGATCTCGGCCTCCGCGGTGAACGTCCCCTCCTGGAGGAAGGGCGACATCCGGGACACCCTCGCCTCGAAGGAGGCCTCGTCGGATCCCTCTATGGTGATGAGCGCGGTCTGGCCGGGCTCGATCCGGCCCACCATGCGATCGGTGACCGCCACCTCGACGCGGACCGCCGAGAGGTCCCCGACGGTGAAGAGTGCCCGGCCCGGGTCGATGCGCATGCCGACCTCGACGTTGCGCTCGCCCACGTACCCGGAGACGGGAGCGCGAACCACGGTCCGGCGCAGTGCCTCGCGCTGTTCCTCGACCGTGGCCTCGGCCTGGACGATGCGGGCGAGGGCCTGCTCGTTGGACGCCTCCGCACCCGCGGTCTGCGCCTCGAGCAGCTCGAGGCCTGCCGCGCTCTCGAATTCCCGCTCGGCCAGCTGCCTGGTGCGCTCGAGGCGCGTCCGAAGCTCGTCGTACGTGGCCTGTGTCCGGCGCTGGTCCGCCCGCGCGATCTGCAGCGAAGCGTCCGCCTGCCTGAGCTGATCCTGGTACTGCTTGTCCCGCAGGTACGCGAGCGGATCGCCGACCCGCACCCGGTCGCCGTTGCGGGCGACCACGCGCTCCACCGGAGCCGAGATCTCCGACACGACCGACACCTGGTTCTGGGCACGCACCGTACCGCTGAGCCGCTCGCGCAGCGGAAGGCTGCCGAGCTTGGCCTGGACCACCTCGACCGACGGGGTCGCCGCCATGGGCCTGCCCATGCCCTGGGCCGGACCTCCCGTGTCGGTCCCGCACGCGGTCACCAGGGAGAGAAGGGCGAGCGAGGCGAGCCCCGCGAAAGTTCTGCTCATGGAAGGATCCTGTTCCCGTTCAGACCCTGCTGAACGGCAAAGGAATCGGGCAGTTCACCCCGGTCCGTCACGAAAGTGTGCTGATTCGGCGGACGGAAGATGGCACCGCCCTACTCCGGGTCCTTCGGCACGCCCTTGAGGAATCGCTCGCTCCGGCCCCAGCCCAGCACCTCGCCCAGTCCCGTCAATCCGAAATACACGACTCCGAAGGCCAGGACGCGATGCGGCTCGTCCACCCAGAGTCCATCGCCTGGAAGGTCGAGCGCCGACCGCACCGCCGACGTGATCCCCAACTCCGGAACGGGAAGCACGACCGTCGCGAAGACGCCGCCGAGGTAGTACATCACGGAGAGCGCCCATCCTGCCCTCACGTACTGCCGCTCACGGCCCTCCGGGGCATCCCCGACCAGGATGGACAGCATCCGGTTGAACGTCAGCCCCCAGAAGGCATACACGGGCCACCACGTGCCGAATCCCAGCGCGAAGCCCCCGACGAAGAGGGTGTAGAAGAGGCCGAGCCAGAAAAGGCCCTGCACGCGGCGAGAAGCCTTTTCGCGCGAGAGGACGACGTTCCCCATGAACGCCGACGAGTGCACGATGATGAACTCGAGCAGCATCGTCAGCATGAAGTACTGCACGGCGTTCCCGCCGAGGACGAACGGGTCGACCCAGGTCACCACGAACGCTCCCGCGATCGCGAAATCGGGCAGGGCGGCGAGGAGACCGCGCCGGGTGATCCCGGATCCTGTTCTTCCGGTGAAAGGATCCGGCGCGTCGGGCAACGATGTGGAGGCGTCTGTGGTCACGGATGCCGCTCTGCCTGTGTACTGTTCCCATCCTATCGGCCTCATCGGCGTCCGCGCAAGCCCCGTCGGCCGCCGCCTTGCCCGGGTCGCCCCGATACTGGCGGGACAGGGCGTTCTTGGCTACTTTCGGCGGCCCCAGACCCGGACATCCCGGGACCTCATCATCTGAAAGGAAGACCCACCATGCAAGTTCGCACCCTCCTGGCCGCGTTCGCGGGCCTCGTGATCGTTTCGTGTCAACAGCCCGCGCCGCCTCCCCCGCCGGCACCCGACGTCGCCGCCGTGGCGACCATCCGCCAGGCCTGGAGCGAGGTGGCCGAAAACATCATGCTGGCCGCGGAGCAGCTTCCGGAAGAGCGCTATGACTATCGGCCCGCGCCGACGGTGCGCTCATTCGGAGAGTTGATCGGGCACATGGCCGGAGCACAGGATCTCTTCTGCGGCACGGTTCTCCAGGAGGAGACCGGAAGCGAGGGCGCCGTCGAGGAGAGCGCCACGACAAAGGAGGACCTCGTTGCCGCGCTCAAGGCGTCGAATGATCACTGCGGGATCGCCTACTCTCTGTCGGACGCCGATGCATCGACCCGCATGGTCACCCTGTTCGGCCATGAGCAGACGGCCCTGGCCGCCCTCCTCGGCAACGCCACGCACAACGTATCGCACTACGGCAACATCGTGACGTACCTGCGCATGCTCGACATGGTACCGCCGTCGAGCCAGGGACAGTAGGGGCGGGATCGGCCCCGCAGAACGCCCGCCGGCCGGCGCCGAGATACGGCGAAGCCCCGCAGAACATCGAGTTCTGCGGGGCTTTTTCGTACCGCGTACGGGATTTAGCTCGGCGGACTGCGTCCGCCTCATGTGCCGCTCGGGCTACGCCCTCGCTCAGCAGAACCCGTGAACCCGGATCCAACCTCCGTACAACGTACAACGCCCCGCTGGGTCGCTGACCCTGCGGGGCGTTGTGGTACCGCGTACGGGATTTGAACCCGTGTTACCGGCGTGAGAGGCCAGCGTCCTAACCCCTAGACGAACGCGGCGGGTTACGAGACGCCTTAAACGAAGGTCCTGAAGGCCAGGTTTCCGGCATCGATCAGGGGGTCTGGAACACCGGCTCCAGGAACGCCGCCGCGCGCAGGATGCTGCCGTCGAGGGTGAGCGGGTTGTGGACGCCGCCCTCGTACAGGAAGCCCTCGAACTCCGCCTCCGTCTTGCCCTCCCGCTGCATGGCGCGGATGAGCGAGCGGGCCTGGCTCACGGCCACGACGGGGTCCGCCGTCCCGTGATGCAGCTGGACGGGCGGCATCCCGTCCACGAACAGAACCGCCGAGCGCCGGACAAGCTCGGACCGGACATCATCTATCGCCAGCGTGCCCGCGCCCAGCGGCTGCAGAAACGTCCCGTTCAGATAGTCCAGGCCCGGAAGGTCCCGCGGAGCGCCCAGCAGGGCCTCCTCGGTGACGTCCTGTACGAACGAATCGAAGAAATCGGTCGGCCCGAAGAACTCGACCACCCGATCCACCCGCTCGTCGCGGGCCCCCATGAGCAGGGCCACGCCGGCTCCCCGGCTGAAGCCCATCAGAGCGACGCGGTCCGGATCGGCGGCGGGGGCGATGTCCAGGGCCACGGAAAGCAGCGCCATGGCGTCGTCCACGTCGCGATCCCACGGACTCGGCGGGCCCTCCGACGTGAAGGTCCTGCCGTCGAAACGGAGCGCCTCGTCCCGGAAGGACGGAATCACCATGACCATCTCGCCGAGGGTGGACTCGAACAGACCGATGAGGGCGAGCGCCTCGTCATCGACGGACGCACCGCCGTCCCCGCCGTGCAGGTAGACGAGCACAGGAAGGGAGCCCGGCTCCGCCCCGTCCGGATAGACGACGCCCCCCATGTGCCGGGGGCCGGCCACCGTGTGCGAAACGATCGTCACCTGGTACCGCTTGTCTCCGGACTGCACGGTCTTGGAGAACTCGACGCGCGCCGATCGGGACGATACGTCCCGCGAGGCCCAGTCCGCCTGGATGGCCGAGATCTCGGAAAGCGACGGCTGGGCGAAGAGCACGTCGAAGTTCACGCCGCCTACGATGCGCTCGGACTCGGTGTAGTCGCACGCAGAGAAAGTGAGGACGAGCGCCAGGGCCGGGAGAATCCGTGTCGGTCGCATGGAGTTGACGGGTAGGGAAAGCGGCCTTACGCAGGTCCGGGAAGCATGTTCGGCGAAGGGTGAGGGTCGACGTTCGACGGCAGAAACCGCGCTCGCCGCTTCCCCGTTCCACGCGGGCTACCTCGATGAGGGAAGGATCATGTCGAAGACGGTTTACCTGGACTACAACGCGACGACCCCCGTCGACCCGCGGGTGCTCGAGCGCATGCTTCCGTACTTCACGGAGCACTTCGGCAATCCGTCGTCGAAGCGGCATGCGTACGGGTGGGCAGCGGACGAGGCGGTCGAGGCCGCCCGCGGGCAGCTCGGCTCCCTGGTCGGCGCCGAGCCCCACGAGATCCTTTTCACGTCCGGAGCGACGGAAGCGGCCAACCTCGGCATCAAGGGCTACGCGGACTCTATGTCCGGGAAGGGTCGGCACATCGTCACCGTCGCGACCGAGCA
>JAHEEH010000512.1 GCA_024640835.1 Bacteroidota bacterium | reverse complement strand
CACGATCTGCTCGAGCATCCGGCGGTACTCGCGGGAAATGCGCAGCTCGGGCGTGTTGCCCTGGTTCAGCGAAATCAGGAAATCGCCGTCCTCGAACCGGACCGTGAAGTCCGGCGTGATATAATTCTGAGCCGCGGAGAACTCGCCTTCCCCGGGTTTCGGATTCAGACGCTGCACCAGCTCGTACGCCTCTTTCAACTCCTCGCCGGTGACGTCGAGGCGTTTCATGATCTGGTCGAAATGCTTCATGGTGAACGCCTTGTACGCGTCCTCGAGCATGCGAATCGCTACGTCCCGCCCCGAGATATCCTGTGGAAGCACCTCCAGCTGTACCAGGAGACATTCCCTGAGATCGCGCGCCGCGATCCCCACGGGCTCCAGGAGCTGCACCCGGCGGAGCACCCGCTCCACGTCGGCGTCCTCCATGAACACACCGTAGTTGAACGCGATGTCGTCCGTGATGGACTCGAGCGGACGTCGCAGGTACCCGTCCTCGTCGATCGAACCTATGATCTGCTCGGCGACGACCCGCTCGTCGTCGGTGAAGTCGGCGAACGAGAGCTGATCGGTGAGATGCTCGGCCATGGACGTGCGAGCCGGCATGGGAAGCTCACGCCGATCCTCCTCGTCGGACTGGTCCACCCGGGCCTTGTGACCGTACAGCTCGTCCGCGTCGGGTAGCAGCTCCTCCCAGTCGTAGTCCTCGTCCGCCGACGCCTCTTCCTGCCGGTCGTCCTCTTCCGCTTCGTCCGCGGACTCGTCCGACGACACCTCGATCTCTTCCTCCTCGTCGCCCTCTTCGAGCAGCGGATTGGATTCAAGCTCGGCCTTGATCCGCTGCTCCAGGGCGAGCGTCGGCAGCTGCAGCAGCTTGATGTACTGGATCTGCTGCGGCGAGAGCTTCTGCTGGAGCGACTGCCTCTGCTGGAGATTGAGCATGGCGGCTACCCGGTCCTGCCGAGGACGGTGCGCCTTTCGGCCAGCGCCGTCTCGAATTCCAGGTACCACGCCTCTCCGTATCGCCGCACGAGCGGTTCACGGAGGTAGGCGGCCAGCTCCACGCCTTCGCGGCGGCCGTGCCGGATTCCCGGCTCGCAGATCCCGACCCGCTCGTAGTTGATCGCCTCCATGTCACCCAGGTCCTCGATCCGGATCGGGTACAGGTGGCACGAGATGGGTTTCGGCCAGTCCACCTTCCCTTCGAGGGCGGCCTCGTGGATCGCGCACGAAGCAACGGGTCCGCGGTAGGTGACGAACACGCACTCGGCCTCACCAACACAGGTCGTTGCGTACTGACCCGTGCCGACCTCTTCCCAGGTACCCTTCTCGTCGATCACGCGGAGAGCCTCCGGGCGGAGCCGGTGTCGCACCGCCGGGAGGACTTCGTCGAGGCGTTCTCGCTCATCGGCTTCGAGCGGCGCACCCGAGTCCCCCTGCACGCAGCACGCCCCGTGACAGGCGCCCAGATTGCATGCAAAAGGGGCCTCCAGGAGGTCATCGGAAATCAGTATGTTGCCCACAGCAAACATGATGCCTTATTGTAGACAGACCCCGGCTGGTTGTCAACCGGAAACGGGGGTAGCGGGTGGTTTACGGACCCCCGAGAATGCCCCGTATCGGCAGGAAATGAACATTCTTCAACACCGTCCCCTCCCATGACGGACCGATCCGGCGAACTGGGCGCGGCTCCGCTTCGCGCCGACGAGGACTTCGAAAAGGCGCTCCGGCCGAGACGGCTGGACGAGTTCATCGGGCAGCAGCAGATCAAGGACAACCTGACGGTCTTCATGACCGCCGCGCAGCGCCGTGGAGAATCCCTGGACCACGTGCTGCTCTCCGGGCCGCCGGGCCTCGGGAAGACCACGCTCGCCTTCATCATCGCGGAGGAGATGGGGGCCAACATCCGGACGACATCCGGCCCCGTGCTGGACAAGCCCGCCTCCATCGCGGGCCTCCTCACGAACCTCAACGAGGGCGACGTCCTCTTCATCGACGAGATCCACCGGTTGGCCCCGGTCGTCGAGGAGTACCTGTACGCGGCCATGGAGGATTACCGGATCGACATCCTCATCGACTCGGGCCCCAGCGCGCGGAGCGTCAAGATCACGCTCCCGCCCTTCACGCT
>JAHEEH010000511.1:1656-2128 GCA_024640835.1 Bacteroidota bacterium | reverse complement strand
CATGGCCACGCCGGAGACCCGGACGAGCAGCCAGGTGATGAGCGCGGGGCCCGCCAGGGTGATCCATCCGCCGTCCAGCGACATGGCCATCAGGCCGAAACCCCACCACACGAGGCTCTCCCCGAAGTAGTTCGGATGCCGTGACCACTGCCACAGGCCCCTGTCCATCACGGCGCCACGGACGGACCGGGTCCGACGGAAGCTCAGCATCTGCCAGTCGGCGACGGACTCGATCAGGAAGCCGACCATCCAGACCAGGAGCCCGGCCACGTCCCATGCCGTCGGGACCGCCGGACCGCGCGCGGCCGCCTGCGCCAGAACGGGCAATGCCACCAGGCACAGGATGACGCCCTGGAGCAGGAACACCTTGAACCCGCTTCGCCACCACCACGAAGCGCCCGCCTCGCGCCGCCACTTCGCGTACCGGACATCCTCCCCCCGGCCGAGCGACGCCGCCAGGATGTGCGCGCCG
>JAHEEH010000511.1:0-1646 GCA_024640835.1 Bacteroidota bacterium | reverse complement strand
GAGCCGGAATCCCCAGACCGCGGTCAGGGCCAGCACCCACACCGCGCGATCCGCGATCGGTCCCGCAGCCACCGCCGCGGCCAGGGCGGCGAGCACGAAGCCGGGGCCCCACGCGATGTCCATGATGGACGCGTCACGCAGCCGGAGGCTGAGCAGCCATACGGCGGCCACGTACGCCAGGACGGCCGCGAGGACGACCGGCATGACTTCGAGAAAAGGCAGGGGGATCGTCACGGCAGCGATGTGTTCGGAACCATGCGGTGAACCGGGCGATTGAGCATTTCCCCGGCCCGGTCACTCGCGCTTCCCTGATGATACGTCCCTCGGTCCTCTTCGTCTGCACGCACAATTCAGCGCGATCCCAGCTGGCGGAGGCGCTCCTTCGCGCTCGGGCGGGAGACCGGTACGAGGTCTTTTCGGCCGGAACGCGGGCGACGATGGTCAAGCCCGAGGTCCTGACCGTGCTCGCCGAGATCGGCATCGATGCAGGCGGGCACCGCTCCAAGACGGTGGAATCGTTCGCGGGGCGCGGTTTCGACTACGTCGTGACGGTCTGTGATTCTGCGAGGGAAGCGTGCCCGTTCGTTCCCGCGCTTCGCTACCGCGCGCATGTCCCGTTCGTGGACCCGTCCGACGCCGTGGAGAGCCCCGAGGCGAGGCTGGAGGCCTTTCGCGAGGCCCGCGACCGGATCGCCGCCTGGATCGACCGGGCGTTCGCCGGCGCGGAGCCGGACTTGGGGATTCCGTGAAGGATCCGACTGCCCGCCGGGATCAGCCCGCCGGCTTCCAGGCGCGAATGCGGTCGAACAGATAGGCCGCGACCTGTGACTTGTCCACACGGACCTGCTCCATCGAGTCGCGCTCCCGGACCGTAACCGTGCCGTCCGCAAGCGTGTCCCCGTCGACCGTCACGCAGAACGGCGTTCCCGCCTCGTCCATACGGCGGTACCGACGTCCGACCGCCCCCTTCTCGTCGTAGAACGTGAGTCCGAGCGAGCGAAGATCATCCGCGATGGCACGTGCGACCTCGGGCATGCCGTCCTTCTTCACGAGGGGCAGCACGGCAGCCTTGATCGGCGCGACGCCCGGATGGAATCGGAGCACCACCCGCTGCTCGCCCTCCACGTCCTCCTCCGCGTACGCCTCGCAAAGGAGCATGAGGATGGTCCGGTCGAGTCCCGCAGACGTCTCCACCACGAAGGGAACGTAGCGTTCGTTCGTCTGCGGATCGAAATACTCCAGCTTCTTGCCCGAGTGCTCCTGGTGGCCGGCCAGGTCGAAATCCGTGCGCGAGTGGATACCCTCGACCTCCTGCCATCCGATCGGGAAGTTGTACTGGATGTCGAATGCCGCATCCGCGTAGTGCGCCAGCTTCTCGTGCTCGTGCCAGCGCAGGTTCTCCGGGCGGATCCCGTTCGACAGATGCCACTGCATCCGCCGCTCGCGCCACATCTCGAATGCCTCCTTCTGGTCGCCGGGTTTCACGAAGTACTGCATCTCCATCTGCTCGAACTCGCGCATGCGGAAGATGAACTGTCGGGCCACGATCTCGTTGCGGAAGGCCTTCCCGATCTGTGCGATGCCGAAGGGCACCTGGAGACGGGACGTCTCCCGCACGTTGTGGAAGTTCACGAAGATGCCCTGCG